>JBDSBP010000089.1:0-6517 GCA_039921525.1 Chitinophagaceae bacterium
ATTCTTCACGTAATACTCCGTCATCATCTTAAATATCTTTTCTTTTAATTGACCGGCTGTCATGTTTTCTTCTACCGGTACCGGGGCAAGGAAATGCATTTCTAAACGATGGGGCCAGAGAAAAAAAGTTTTATCTGGCGGTAATACTTTTTTTGTATGGAAGATAAGTGCAGGAATAATCGATTTGCGGGTATCGACCGATAAGCGAAAAGCACCATCATGAAAAGATTTTAGAGGTTCGCTGGTTTTATTACGGGTACCTTCGGGATAGATGCTCATATGCAGACCCATATCGAGTACCTGTTTCATCTTAATATAACTATCTCTTCGGCTTCTTTCACTGTTTCTGTCTACCAATATACTTCCCATTGCATATAAAATTCCAAATACAGGTGTCTTCGCCATTTCTTGTTTGGCAATGGTTTTATTACCGCCCGGAATATAAGGACAGGATATGGGCACATCCATCAGGGAATTATGATTACAAACCACGATATAATTTTTGCCCTTTTCGAAATGTTCCTTTCCTTTAACTGTTAAATGGCATCCAATTCCATTTAAAAAAATATCCATCCATACTTTCGAAAAAGCAATAAATTGACGCGTCATCGATGGTTCCTGCTTTCTCCTTATAATAAGAAAGGGTATCATAAACAAAAGCATGGAGGTTACAAATAATATACATGCCCATACGGCCCAAATTCTACCAAATATCTCGCGGAATAGTTTCATAGTGAAAATTCAACGTTTAAAGTTTAAAGTTCAAAGTTGGAGAGAAACTCTTATAGTTCGTCTTTTGGTTTTACTCATACCTCATACCTCATACCTCACGCCCCAGGCGGCAGCATCCAATCGATTGGATCAATGCCATTTTTCGTAAGGTATTCATTTGTTTTTGAAAAGTGACGGCAACCGTAAAAGCCTTTTTCCACAGAAAATGGCGAGGGGTGCGCGGCTTTTAAAACCATGTGTTTTGTTTCATCTATCAGTACCTGTTTTTCCTGTGCAAACTTTCCCCATAACATAAATACTACGTTTTCTTTCAGCGTGGATATTTTTTGAATAACTGCGTCGGTGAAATCTGTCCAGCCAATTTTTGAATGACTGGCTGGCTCGCCCGCCCTCACCGTTAAGGAGGCGTTAAGCAGCATAACGCCTTGTGCTGCCCATTTGGTAAGGTTTCCGCGGAGTGAAATGGGTAAACCGATATCTTTATTTAATTCTTTAAAAATATTAACCAGCGATGGGGGAGGTGGCATGCCATCAGGAACCGAAAAGCTTAATCCATGCGCCTGGCCCTTACCGTGATAAGGATCCTGGCCAAGTATTACAACTTTAACCTGGTTGAAAGGCGTTGTATCGAATGCATTAAATATGAGTGGACCGGGCGGGTATATAATTTTACCAGCGGCTTTTTCCGTCTTGAGAAATAATATGATCTGTTGAAAATAGGGTTTGGCAAATTCAGCTTTAAGTACTGCCTTCCAACTTTCTTCTATCTTAACATCCATAAATTTAATTTTAGTAAAAGTAAAAATCGAAAATTGTATAAGGTGTAAATATAACGTGATTTTAAAAAGCGTGCCATCCCTGCGCTATGGAGTACTTTGGATTATTTTTGGGTTACCTGGCGACTTCCTGCTTTGTAGCCAGACAACCTGCAATTGAGAGATTTCAGCTCAAAGCGCCGTGTGATTCATTTATGTGAAGTTGCTGTTTCGTTTTGGCCGAAATGACACACAAAAATCAAGATAGTTCAAATTGGGGCATTAAACAATAACTTCTATCTGTTCTTGCGGCGTTAATTCCAATCCGTTCTAACCCCCATCCCTACCCGCCATTCCTCAAAAATCAATCTCCGGCAGCTTAAATTCCCTGATTCTATTTTCATACATCCTGTTGTATTTTTTATTTCGTTTCGCTCCCACACTACTTGCTCCGCCGCTGGCAATCATCCTCACCAAATAATTAAAAACAGACCTGTTTCGGCTGCGTTCATAAAATACTTTTCCTATCCGCCTGCTATTGTTCTTTTTTATAACGAAATTGTTGGCAGCAAATGTTAGAAGACTGGTCAACAATGTTTTTTTTTCGTCATTGCCACCTTCCAGAAATTCAACCTTAAGTTTGTGATAAAAAAACCGCATTTCACCCAACGACAGATACTCCCTGGCAACAGCCTTCATCTCTAGTAGATCAGCGTGGCCCGATTTTATTTTTACACTCATAACCGGCAAAAGGAACGGATTTAAGATTTGCAGATCTAAGGGTTGCACCTTCACGGCAACTGTAAAACCCGCCAGGCTGTCTTGGTACGATTCTTTAAATCTGAGTTGCAGAAGGGCTTCATCCATCAGGAATGCGGAAGCATTTATCCGTAAACTATCGGCCGGAGAAAAGTCGTAATTTTTAATATTGCGGATGGAAGCTTGCAACCTGCTAAATTGAATGGCGCCTGTTTGTTTTGTTTTTTCGCTTACCTCATGGTAAACAACTTTTGAATTGCTCACATTTACCGAATCTATATAGGTTTTAAACGGTATTTTTTTAACCTGGTTCACCGGTAATTCTTTTACTATATCGGTTTGCAGGGGTAATTGTTTGTCGCGGATAGCTGAAAGGTCGGCGCCTGTGATAAGCAAAGTCCCAATCTTTATGAGGGAGTCTTTAAACCAAAGGCCAGCATTAATATCTTTCAAAGAAACAGCCCCTGTTTCTACATTAATGTAGTCTTTCTGAAAAGCCTGGGCCGCCATGAAAACGTCTTTATCTGCTTGCGGGTGATAAGAAAACGAATCCAATGAAATACTATTATAATTTGCATTCAGTCCTTTTACCTTAAACCGATTCTTTTCATTTTTGAGGGACAGGTCTACGTTATTAAGTGTTACAAGGGGCCTGGAAGAAAAAAACAATGTGGGGTCATTAAAATATTTTTCCGAGAGTGAAAGTTTACGGAGTTGAAAAGATGCCAGTTCAAAACTGTCTATGAGCCCGGCTTTGTTTTTATTAAGCAGGTTCATAGCGGAAAGATCCATTCCACCATCTGACATCTCCCATTTGCCTGTTGAATCGGAAGATGTCGCATGAAGGGTAAAAGCCTCGAGTCTTAATTTAATCTTACCATTTGCGGAAAATAAATGCAGCGAATCTTTATCGTTTATGATGAAATTTTCTGAGGTAAGCTGAATATTTTTTAGCGTGATCTGTTCTCTGTTATCGGAAGTTCGAATTGCATTTACAGAAACAGAAGCCTTACCTAATTGTATTTGTAAGGGTGATTGTTCAATATTCTTTTGAAATAAAATTTCAGGGTCAGCTATTTCTATATTATTCAGATCAATGGAAGGGAAAGGCTTTTTCTCCTTAGCAACGCTGTCTTTTTGAGAGGTATAAAGATTTACGGTAACCCTTGGTTGTAAAATGTGGAGGAAATTAACCGTATATTGTTTTAAAATGGCCTGGCGGACAATTGTTTCAAAATTTACCTCGGGTATGGAAATAGTTATGGACTTATTGTTGAAAGGAAAGCTTGCAGTAACGGAGTCAAGAAAAGATGGCAACTGATCCTTTAAAAGAAATTTTCCTATATGGATATGAGTATCCTCTGCGTCCACATCAATGGCTGTTCCATCGGCAAACAAATCATGCAGTTCTATTGGCTTGCCGTTAACCCAGGCAACACCATCCGTTTTAAATCTTGAAATTTTTGCGCTAACATCGGTTTTGTTATTACGAAGGTTTAATGCTGTTGTTCCGCCGTTAACCGCCCCTATTGAAAGTGTTAAGTTAGTTTTCTTATTATTATCACGAATCGTTTTTTCTGGAGAAATGTCTATGGCGATACTTGCGTTTTGCCAGTTCAACCTGCCTATATTTAATGCATTCGTTTTTACATCTTCCGACATTCCCGACACCGTTACGTTATTTGCTTTGATGCGCAGGTTATTTAGTGGGTTGGTCAGGTCTAGCGTGGCGGCACTGAAAGAGTTGCCTTTTCCATATACCATATTTGTAGCTACCACTTTCCATCCATCTTTCAGGTAAACCAGTTCACCCGTTTTAAACTGCCGGATTATTTTTTGAATGGAGGCTATTGAACCGGATAGGGGCAGTGCATTAGGACTTAAATCTGTATTTATGTTCTTAACCTTTAAGTATTCGCTGCCGGAGAAAGCATAGTTGATTGTGCCATTATTGATGGCGATGTTGCTTATTAAAAACATCTGGCGCAAAACACTGTCGATATTATTATTCTTTTTCAGTGTTTTGTTTTTAGCGTTACCTGCGGCCACAATGGAAATAGAAGGATCATTCAGCGTGAAGTTCGAGGCCATTAATCTTTTTTGAATAAGAAGTTGAAGCCAGTCAATACCTTCTATTTGCAACACTGGTATATAAATTTTCTGCTCACCTTTTTTCACCTTAGCAGTAGATTCCATTTTAAAATTAAATAAAGAGAATTGATCATTATTGATACGTATACTATCGAAGTGAACGATATAGGTGCTATCCCGGAAATAATCTACAAATTCTTTAACACCGAAACGTATATTATCGGCACTAACAGGCATCGATGCAGATAATCCAACACCTAGATTCGATATTTCAAGGCTATCCTGCACAAAATTAAACGTGCTGAGTTTTTCTTTCCGTTCTACTTCTATAGCAAAATCAACATTATTAATGCTTACATATCTGATTAGTATTTTTCCAAAGGCAGCTGAGGTTATCCGGTTGAGCGCGGTAGAAATTGTTTTTGAACTATCTTTTTTTGAGTCGTTGATTTTTATGGAAAAAGACACTTTGGGCCGCGTAAAAAACAATGAGTCTATGTAGTTGTAATCACTTGAATCCGGGCTGGCCAGGCGAATGTTATGGATGCGCATTTTTTCGGTAAACAAGTTAAAAGTGGCAGTGGCACTGTTGGCATCGCCACCTGATATGTCGCAACTATCCACCTCAAGGTTACCTGTATTGGCAACAAACCGGAAAGAACTAAATCGGATTGCTTTACTGCTGTCGGGGAATTGGATGGTTTGTCCGCCAATTCGTACCTGTACATCGTCTGTATATGAATTTGGATTTTGTGATATGCTTGTTGAATCAATTTTTAATCCCTTAATGAAAAAATCAATATTTTTTATTTGCAGCGCAGGTTCGTTTTTTTGTGAAGAATAGTTTAAGGCAAATATTCCATTATTAATCCGGAAATTACTTACTTTCAACGTGGTTAAAACCGATTGAATGGATTGATATACTTTTTCCGTCTCCAGCGATAAATTAAAAGATCTTTTTAGTTGGAGAACGGTATTATTACTTTGATGAGTTACGCTGAAGTATGGCTGGTCCATCTCTATGGAGTCAATCAAGAGTTGCCTGCCAGTGATCAACGGCCAGAGTTTTTCCAGTTGAATGAATATGCGCTGGGCATGCATTTCAAACTTGTCATTATTGCTGGTATCGAGACTGGTAAGAACAGGCTGTTGTACTTCAAGCCTTAGATAGAGGTAATTATATTTTACTTTTTTAACCTGCAAATGGTATTTATCGTTTGACTGAATTCGAACAATTTCAGATAAAATGTTTTTAGCATGGGCGATCAGCCAGAAATGAAAGATGGCTAACAAAACAAGTACCACCAGCAGACTTAAAAGTGAAACTTTTTGTATTTTCCTGAGTCGGTTCAAAGGATTGAGTTAAACGGCTACTTGTTAGCGTTATTGGTTTTCAGCTTTAACAAGGTGTCTGATAATTTAAGAATAATTTAAAGATACAACGGAAGGTGTTAATTATAATAAAAAACAATCATTCGCCGGAAATGGAATCTTACTTTTATCTATTCTTAGATTCTATACTTTTCAGATTGAAAAGAAGAATTTATGGTGAAAGGTGAAAGCTGGTCGCCTGTTGTAAATCTCACTTCATTAATAACCTGGCATGGAAACAAAAAGAATGTGTTTGGTTTTATTGTTGCTCTTGCGCTTTGCTCTTCCTTCAACGGCACAGCAAGCTCCCCTGAAATTATGGTATGATAAACCTGCCAGGCAATGGGAAGAAACCCTTCCGCTTGGTAATGGACGCATAGGGATGATGCCCGACGGAGGCATCCTGAAAGAAAAAGTAGTATTGAACGAAATTACCATGTGGTCTGGTTCGGAACAGGATGCTAATAATTATGAAGCCTATAAAAACCTGCCAGCCATCAGGAGATTACTACAGGAAGGGAAGAACGACCAGGCACAGGCCCTGGTAAACAAGACCTTTATCTGCAAAGGAGCGGGCTCTGGCCATGGCAATGGCGCCAACGTTCCCTTTGGCTGTTACCAGGTATTAGGCAACCTGAACGTACAATTTGATTACAACGGAGCAGACAGCGCCAGCCTGAAACCGGAAGCCTATCGCAGGGAGCTTTCGTTGGATAACGCTATAGCCACCTGCAGCTATCGTATTAACGGAATCAACTACCGACGAGAGTATTTTACCAGCTTCGACGATGATATAAGTATTATTAAAC
>JBDSBP010000090.1:0-10924 GCA_039921525.1 Chitinophagaceae bacterium
GTTATTTTGGCTATCAGCTATCAGCAGTCAGCTATCAGGAAAACAATGCTAGAATTAGTTTCCTCCTGATAGCTGATAGGGGAAGGCTGATAGCCAAAGCGTCATTTTAGAGTTGACATAACACTAGCCGTTTATATATACACTGCTACCTTAAACCACTTTTTAATTTCAATTCAATTGCCCTGTTAAGAGATTACTTATACTGACAGCTAAATTGGAAAACCACCCTTTGTAAAAGAATTGGCACCAATCTTTCATCTCCGTTCAAAGATCACTATGTCTTTGAGCGGCGTTAATCATTTAGTCGGACACACAAAATACTCAACCCATTAAATATGCCAGTCCATCTTTAACGGTTTCACATAAATCTTTTATTCTTTTATGCAGGCACATTACTTTAAACTGGTCTCTTATTTTTTTGTAATCATTATGCATGGGGCAGGGATGTGCGGCAGAACATTTGCTTAATCCAAGCCCGCATTCATCAAAAACTTCTTTGCCATCTATTGCATTTATTATATTAATGATGGGTTGGTTCTTTTGTTTTGGCGTGATATAAAAACCACCTGCAGGCCCTTTGGTGCTGTTGATGATGTTTTCTTTAACTAACGTTTGGAGTATTTTGCCTACAGTATGTTCACTGGCACCTATAAATGTAGCAATCTCTTTCATGCCGGCCTTTTCTCCCAATTCATATTTGGGCGCTATGTAAATTACCGCTTTGATAGCTGTTTTGCAGGTATGGCTTAGCATTTATCCTTTATTTAAAAATTGCTGCCCTTCTTCTGAAATCATTTTATAATTCCAGGCTGGCTTAAATGTTAGTTCAATAACGGCTTCCCACTGCGGGAATGTTGATTCCATCACCTTTTTCGCGGCATTGGTTATAGATTCTCCCATAGGACAGAATCGCGTGGTGAGCGTCATAGTACAAAAAATCTTCTTCTCTGTTTCTTCAAAATCCAATTGATAAATTAGTCCCAGGTCCACAATATTCAACCCAATCTCCGGGTCCATTACATTCTTCAAAGCCGCTAATGCAATCGTGCATTTTATATGGTTGCTTGTAATGATGTTCATACACCAACGTGTTTATGCATAAGCAATTTTATGACATTCCAGTTATACAATAAAGAAGTGATTAATAATAGAACGACGCCCACTTGTAAAATCAATGTATGTCGGAGCAGCACTCCGGTTGTAAATAACACAAATCCCGAAATGTAAGCGATAGCCATCCATTTAAAAACGACATCGTTAACCAAATCTTTAGGATTGGGCGTTTTGCCTTTTCCTGCTAATTGATGATAGACTTTGTTCCACACAATGAATGGCAATGTTTTGAAAGTCATAGCCAGGATGATTGCAGTAATCCATCCAAAAAAAATAATAAAACCATACGCAATAACGACACTAACATTTTCTTCCGGGGATATTACTATTAATGAAATAATAGCCACAAGAAGGATTAAAGGAAGCACCATCATAATAACTGAAAGCAACGACAGCTTCATTTGTTCATCTACTTTTCTTCGTATGCGTACTTGATAAGATTTGTAACAAAAATTACCAAATAGCACAATAGCTGCGGACACGGCAAGAAACGGAACCAATAGCAGCAGCTTACTGTCGGCATACAAAAAAGTAAAAATGAATAACAACAAGCCACTATTAATTAATCCATAAATCCACCATAGAATTTTTATGTTATCATATTTTGAAATAAGAAACATGGATATCAGCCGTGAACCGATGCCGGTAATTAACAATAAAAACCAACCAACAATACCTATATGCGCATGCAAAGAAAGATAATCCAATGAACTTTTTTCCATCAGCGTAAACGTAAAGTTGTAAACAAGCATAAGCCCAATGATAGCAGTTGTCAGTAACCAAACAGCAGCCGTAAAAACAAAAATGGCATGCACATTTTCATGCTTGCTTTTTGCCATGCTTACTGCAAGATTAATAAGATATGCGATGATCGCTGACAGAATTAATATGCCTCCCCATTGGGCCGGCCATCTCATATTAAAAGTATAAAAACCATACACTAACAGGGGAGTGCCAACTGCTGCCAATATAAAAGAAGTATAAGCCAGGTAATTACTATACAATTTATTTTCAATTAACACAGGCACCAATTGGTGGCTCGCACCGAGTATCATCATAGTGCTCCAGCCAAGCGCCATGATATGGGTAATGGCTAAGGTGTGTGGTTGAAAATAATGTTTTGTAATATCATTTACTGATAATGATAAGAAAACGGTAGCGACAAGAAAAGCAAAAGCGGCATACCCATAAAATGGTAATACTACTTTATACGATGTGGTGTTAGTGGTTGCCGAATTGCCGGGGGTAGTAAACATATCAGTCTTTATAAATCAATATGTTAACTTCTCCATCGCTAACTTCTTTAATACGGTAGGTGAATTTCTGTTCTTCCAGCTCGGGCAAAAGAAAAACAGGAATGCGTTTATGATAAACAAACAATGCTTTGTGTGCCGGCAAGGTTTCCAATGCTTCGAGTATAGTGTGCATAGGGAGAGGCATTTGTAATTCTCTCACATCAACTGTTTCCAGTTTTCCATCATACCTCTTCAGGATTTCATCCCAATTTGATGACCATTGAGCATTATTCGTTTCAACTTCCAGAGGCTTCCCGGTCTTCTTATTGAAATAAGTATTCACCAGCTCATCACTAATAAATTCGGCATACGACTCAAAGCCCTGTTTGCCGAGCAGATGCATTAATGGTGTGGGTTCAAAGCTATTAATGATGTTGATTACATGCCCTGCTTTCAATTCCTTCACTTCCTTCATAATAACATCCAGCGGGTCTTTTCCGGCTTTAATTACCGGACGTACATCCAGTTCAACCAGGTTGTCAGGCTGTATACTTTTAAAAAAATAAGGAACTTGCTTATCTTCAGCGCTTTCACCCTTTGCGACAATTGCCCCGTCAATTTCAAAACCCAATGGCTGCAACTTATTGAAGAAATCATCCACAGTGCAGCCACCCAATTTTGAAGCCATAGAAATGGTGGTTCTTCCCGCAATTACTTTTCTCAATAATGGATTCCGGAGCTTTATAAACTTAGGTGAAATACTTATTACGGCTTCGAGCGCCTCGGAATTTTGCTTTATTAGCGCGGATATTTTTGTATTTGAATTTATGATCATGTATATTAAAATAAATTACGATAGGCTTCTACCCGTGAGTCAAGAGATCTAAGATTTTCTCTTTATTTAAAGCATCCACATCATTACATAAAACGTTACTTAATATTTGGTATTTTTTTTTAAGGGAAAAGTTTGTACCGCGGGTTTTGTTCATAAGCGGGACTGCCTTTCAAATTTTAGCTCTTTTCCAAATCAATGGACTTTGGAAAAAGGATATTGTTTTCGAGATGCACGTGAATATGTAAATCATTTTCAAATTCTTCCAGGGTTTTAAATAAGTAAGCATAGCTGGCACAGGCATCTTCAGGTAAAGCATAATTATTACTGAGTTCTCTTATCTGTTCCAGTTTCCTTCCCACTATTTCATGTTCATGCTCCATCATGTTAATGGGAGATTGTATACTCTTAAAGGATGCGACTTTAAATTGACTCCCGGTACTTTTTGCAGCTACTAACTGTTTTATATAAGGAAATAAAACAGTCTCTTCCTTTACCATGTGGGTTGCTAATTCTTCACATACTTCATCTGTCAACCGGTTTATTACATGTAGTTCAGGATGCAGGTTACCGTGGACGCCTGCTACTTTTGCTCCATAAGACATTAAATCAGGTATTACTTTCTTTACATAACTATGATGGGTATTCACAATATAATCCGCAAGAAAATCAAGACCCCAGTCATTGTATGGTAATGGCCGTGATGCTATAATATTTTTATCAGCAGTCTGCAGTTCCTTTTCCACCTTCGTTACATCTATACCTTTTTCTGCGCATGCTTCTTTAACCGTTCTCTTTCCGCCACAACAAAAATCAAGTCCATACTTTTTAAATACCTCTGCCTTGCGCAAATCTTTAACGGCAATTTCTCCTAACGTTTCCTCATGCCCTCCCGTTATTTTTTTAGAAATTTTTACCTTCCACCATTCCGGGCCTTCTTCCAGGTATTCCCAGGTAAAAATATCACCTCTCTCTCCCAATAGCTGATAATACAAGGGTTTAGGATCATGGTCGTTATGAATGATGAGGCTTTCACCTTCTGCCAGTTCATCAAAACGAATAAAGATGGTAGGATGCTTTTGCCGTGGTTCAAGTAAAGTTACATTGAGGATATTTTCGGCTACTGTTTCCATATTTCTGATTTTATATTAATTTATACCCCAAAGATAGGAACTATTATCTAATAAAAGTATTTAATTACTTTTATTATCAGTTGAACAGTATCCTTATTTTGCCGGCCATATATTCTTTCCTGCATCGAGTATTTTATCACCTGGCGCATATCTTCCTTTCATGATTTGGTCAATGAGATAAAGAAACCGGAATAAATTTGGATTCCCAAACCAATAAATGAAATAATAAGTACGCCCATGAAAAAGTTAAACACCATTTTAATCCATCTCTTCCACGTGAAAAAGCCATAAGCTGTGGCGAGGTAAAGAAAAGCACATATCAAATTTGCAATCACCACAAACAACACATAGTGGCCTTCCTTCTTCCTTATATCAAACAAGCCGAAGATCACCGAAGTACTCATAAGTAAAGTAACGATACCAAAAAGGGCGATTAGAATTCCGGAAATGAATTATACGATTGGTTTCTTCAGGATAAAATTGATTGATCATTGCTACTTTGATAGGTAACAACAGAATAAACGTACCTTATTTTGGCTTCACTAAACTATCAGCCGGATACTTCGCTTCCATTTCTTTCATCGCATTGGCTGCCCAATTTTCTATCAATAATTTTTGATCAGCATTTAGTGACGCATGACGATGAATCAATGTGTAAGAAAATATAGGCATATTGCCATCTTTGACTTCTTTTCCTATCTCCTTTAATTTCTTATAGCGCCTGTAAGCAGGAAAGGTAGCAAAGATTGAAAAATTCAATTCCTTTTTACCTTCTACAATGTGGTCATTAAGTATCCAGGCCACGGGCTGAATTTTTGAATACCAGGGGTAATAACTATTGTTAGTATGGCAATCATTGCATGAAACTTTCAGTATCTGCTGCACATCATCGGGAACCTGGAGCACAGCGATGATTTGATTTGCAGCGATTTCTTCCCCCTCATTTTTTGCAGGACTTATAAATTGAATTGCTATAAAAGCAATTACCAAGATTGTCAATACGGTTTTTAATACTTTTTTCATGAAACTAATTTTTCAGTTGAAATACGTAGTTTAAAATTTATTTAAACAGTACTTTTTTCAATTTGCCATAATAAACGAACACAGATTGCCTGCAATTTCCATTTATAGGTAGGATTTTTTTGCAGAGTTAATGTGGATTCTACAACATCTTTTCAATACGCGAAAGTACACCTCTTTACTAAAAATACGAATAACAATCGTCATAGGTTTAGTGATTTGAATGGTATAAATAACACTAGTGTTATGTCAACTCTAAAATGACGCTTTGGCTATCAGCCTTCAGCCTTCAGCTATCAGGAGGAAATCCAACCGTGCATTTTTTTCCTGATAGCAAACTGCTGATAGCTGAAGTTAAATTTTAGCTAGTTTGCTATTAGCTTAACACTATTTACTAAGTCAGTTTATTAAAGGTAAAAGCTACTGTTAACATCAATATCTTTAGGAGAAATCCTTTAAAAGTAACAGCATGTATTTTTCTGAAAAACAAATTCTTTGTTTTGCTGAAAGTCGCTTCTATTCTTTTCCTGCTATCTTCTTTCAAAAATCTAATCCATGGTTCATCTGGTCTTTTTGAGTTCGGTTTTCTCTGTATCAACAGCTTTATTTCATCGCCAAACTTTATGCAACTCCGGTCTTTGCAAACTGGTATTTGCTGCATGCACTTTTCCCGGTTAGTTTTAATGCCTTTTGAAACTGCAAAACAAAAAATTTTTTGTCGTATTAAAGGGAGTTTTATGATCTTCTGTCATACAACGCAATTTGTCAAGGCCATTTTGCAGTTCCATTTTAAGGGTTTCTTCGCTGTATTGCTTAATATCAAGCCCGCTACATACATGCGGGCCATTTTCTGAAAATGTACCAATTGTCAAATAACCGTTTACATATATTCGCGCTATGTCCATATATTTTGCAACTTGCTCGCTTGTTGTGAGAAAATGAAAAGTAGCTCTGTCATGCTACACGTCAAAAGTTGTGTCGAATCTAAATTGCGTTATGTCACTGACAACCCAATTTACTTTTCGTGCTTTTTCACCCAATCGATTCTTAGTTCTTTCCAGCGATTAGACGAAATGTCAAGAACGATGATATTTTCGAAATCCTCTTCAGGTAAATAGTCAACAGCATTACCCAAATCGGAGCGTAACAAATACGGCGATAAGTGTTTCCCAATCCCAAACATCCTCTTATAAGCGTGGCGCATTACAGCGAAATTAAACTGTTATTGACATCAGCAAAGTGAATTAGGTCCACGCCCAGGAAGATGGACACGTTGAACATGCACAGAGCACCGGGTGCGATACGATTCGGTACCTATTTGCCACAATATCATGACGAATCATTCCCGAGTCCTCTTTTGCTGCAGTTACTATGCTGAAAAGCAATTTGGCGTATGCCTTGGATTTGACAATACGATTCCAGAACGGCTTGTTGAAATTGATAACTCAAAAGTTACAGAAGCTTAAGTCCAGGATGAGTGAGCTATCTAATCTGGTGGCGTTCGATAAGGATGCAAAAGATAAGAGAAGCTGATGTGATCATTAGATGGCTGGATATTACCGTACTAACGTCTGCCTGCAATGCGGGATCAATTGCTTCGATCATACGAAGGTATTTTCTGACTGTCTTCCTTCTTATACCGTGCGCCGGACAACCTCTTTGATAGCGACACCATCGGCTCTTAATTGCTGTATCCGGTTTGCTTTTTTATGTCAATAGCTTTTTGAGTTAATATAGGTGTTTTGGCAGGCAAAAATGAAAAGCATTCACATTGAGGTTCTCTGAAGAGGGATGACAATTCGCAGGAATGGCATGAGGCCAGAAATGCTAAATCGTAATCTCGTGGAATAAATTTAGAAGAGCTGGTGCCGATGTGTCGCGTCCTGAAAAAACATTACAGTTTTTGTAGCCCGTAAATAAATAGGCACTAACCCGTCTTTTGTGATTTTGACGTCCTTCCATAAACACGAATACTCAATTTTGTTCCAACCTTCTCAAGTTTTAGGTTTTAAAAGCCCTTGTTTCCCTTTTAACATCAGCAACGACCATTTCATTTCTCGCCGTATCATGAATAAGAATTATTTAAAAGTGTTTCCACCTTATCTATTGAAGTATTAAATGGCGCAGATCGTTCCGTGTTTTGAATGGTTACCGATAGTTGCTTATTATGTATACCCTTTACCGGAATAGATATTTCGTGAATGATTTTACCATTATGAATAAATACCAATTGCTCATCTTTGTTTTTTCTTATAGGAGTAGCCGTAAATCCATAGAGATAATGAAATGCTGTATTATTAAAGTAGGCTGCTGTTTTCGTGCGACAATTTCTACGGCCATTATCGTTTTCCCTGGCCCTGGAGGTGCGAGCATGAAGGAAAAAGAAGAAGAGAATATTATAAAACAACGCTAACAGGGCTGTACATTCCGTCAAAAGCCATTTGATGGGTACAAGGCTGTCCCTGGCGGTCGCGGCACATTTAGAGCTGAGGGCCTATTTTTAACTATTTCTGAAGGCCTATCTGAAACTACCAGCCATCTCCCGGTACTACCCACCTGAGGGACATTGATATTAGATGTCTTACGATACTCGCTTGGTGTCATATTTTTAACCTTCCTGAATTGCCTGTTAAAATTAGCCAGGTTATTAAACCCGCATTCATAGGCGATTCCAACAACATTCTCCTCCAGCTCTCCTAATAATTTACAAGCGTGTCCAATTCTCACCTTATTCAAATATTCAACAAATGTAACTCTGTAATGTTTCTTGAAATAATTACAAAAGGTGCTAACTGCCATGTTCGCCACAGATGCTACTTCGTTAAGAGTTATATCATGATCGAAATTTCTCAGTATGTAAGCATTAACCTTACCGAACTTATCTGAACAGTCCCAAAGGCCATGTTTTAAGTAACCGGGACTCGCCAGTAGCTCATATTCGGTACTGGCACAAAGAATATCAAAGATCGTCAGCATGGAAGCCAGTCGCTTTATCCCGCTCATATCCTGCATTTCCTCCATTAAATCAGCAATTTTATCCCTGGTATTCCCTTTAATTACCATTCCATGTTTGGATAGTCTCAAAAGGTTTTTAATTGGCTCTATTTCGGGGAGGTTAAAAAAATCGTTACCCAAAAAATTTTCAACGAAATGAATAACAGTTGCCTCTGCAGTTAAATTAGCCTTCCCGTTAAAGTATTGCGGATCATTCATCCAGAGATGTGGGAGCAAAGGCCCCATAAAAACAAGATCACCCTCCAGAAAATGTCCGATATGGTCGCCAACTTGCCGTACACCGGTGCTCTTGGTAACTAATACCAGTTCAAATTCAGAATGATAATGCCAGGGACAGGGGAAAAATGAACCTTCCTCTTTGAAAATAATGAACGATTTATGCAACTCCAGGGGGATATGATACTGTAAAGCTTTCATGATAAATCGATTAATGACCTATACTTAATTTAAACACTAAATTCATCATAAATATATAGAAAATAGTATCATAATTATAAAAAAAGTAGCAGAAAAATGCCTTCAGGCTGCAATTTCTTTGATTAGCATTCTGACTAATAATACTTTATTATTGAATATTGTGAATTTAAAAAAAAGGTTTTTATTCAATTTATTACTAGTGTTATCTCAACTTTAAAATGACGCTTTGGCTATCAGCCTTCAGCTGTCAGCTATCAGGAGGAAACTTCTTCTCGTATTGTTTTCCTGATAGCTGACTGCTGATAGCCAACATAACCGACAGTTTATTATTGACATGATACTAGTATTATGTCAACTCTAAAATGACGCTTTGGCTATCAGCCTTCAGCTATCAGCTATCAGGAGGAAACTAACTCTAGCATTGTTTTCCTAATAGCTGACTGCTGATAGCTGATAGCCAAAATAACCGACAGTTTATGTTTAACATGACACTAGTGTATCTCAACTTTAAAATGACGCTTTGGCTATCAGCTTTCAGCTGTCAGCTATCAGGAGGAAACTTCTTCTCGAATTGTTTTCCTGATAACTGACTGCTGATAGGTGATAGCCATAGACTTTTTAGTTTTACCCTTGCCTTGGAATTACCCAGCCTTTTACTTTCCGTGGTTTAATTTCTTTTTTATAGTACCTGCCGTGTTTCATGCGATATACTTTCAGCATAGTTTAATTCCACCATTTTATCAGCCAGCAGGCGCAATGCCCATCGGCTTCTTCCTTGCGGAGCTTTACTGCAACTCAGGGCAATTAAATGTGCTTCACAATTCCCATCCGCTTTCGACTCTTGACCTCCGGATAGGGCTTTCGCTCAATGCAGGCTTCAAATCCCCCTTCTATAAAACTTTTTTCGCCAGTTCCACAGTTTTGGTAGTAATCTGAAGCATTTGGGCAATTTGTTCGTTCGGAAATGGTTGCCCGTGTTTGCCTGCATCACAATTAAGCAAAATTCAGGCATTACGAAATTCTTGAGAACTATATTTGCCTTTGTTCATGATAGTTTTAGTTGCTCCCTTTCGCTAGCTGTTAGTGTCACCTTGAAAAGTACCATCCTATTTTAATTAGGATGGATAGTTAATAAAATAAAAGACATTATCAACTTGACATGACACTAGATAGCAAGTCAATTTATCTGTTGAATTTATAACCTTAACTTAAATAATAAATCATATTTTAGGTATTGATAATAATCAGTAAATAATTTCTTCCTAAAGAAATCAACACCTTATATCAGCTATAGAACCTAATAAAAACTATATAACCAAACTCACATGCAAGCAAAACTTAAAACCCAATTAGCATTGTTTATGTTTCTGCAATACTTCATTTGGGGCTCCTGGTATGTCAGTATGGGAACATATCTAAGTAAGACACTCCAGTTCGATGGCGGACAGATTGGACTTACTTATGGAGCGTTTGCAATTGGGGCGATGATTGCCCCGTTCCTGGTTGGATTGCTTGCTGACCGGTATTTCGCATCTGAGAAACTTCTCGCTTTTCTAGGAATTGTAGGCGGCTTGTTGTTATTTGTTCTTCCCATGATAACGACATTTGTCTCGTTTTACCTGATGCTGATTTTATACTGCTGTACTTTCGTACCTACGCTGGCACTGGGAAACTCGCTTTCTTTACGTCATCTGGAAAACCAGAAGCGTGATTTTCCACTTGTCAAAACCCTCTCATCGATAGGCTGGATTGCTGCAGGTATCACGCTTAGCGTCGTGTTTAAAGGCGAGCAATCTGCTATACAGTTTTATGTTGCAGGAACTGTTTCAATTCTATTCGGACTATTCTGTCTTACATTACCCCACACTCCTCCAATGAAGACTGGCAATGATGTCACCCTGGGTGAAATTCTTGGCCTTGATGCTTTGGCACTTTTAAAAAAACCAACTTTCGCTATTTTTATTGTATGTATGTTCCTGATTTGTATTCCACTCTATTTCTACTTCGTGAACATGAATTTGTATGTGACTGAACTGGGATGGGAATTCACCGCAGCGAAAATGTCTTTAGCACAGGTTTCGGATGTGGCCTTCCTCATTCTGCTACCCCTAATGCTGAGCAGACTTGGCTATAAAAAGACCATCTTCGTCGGTATTTTA
>JBDSBP010000091.1:0-46002 GCA_039921525.1 Chitinophagaceae bacterium
ATAATCTTTGGCAATTTCATACACGCTTCCGGTTGCATTTAATTTTCCGCTGATCCAGTGATAATCTGTTAATAACGTTACTGTGTCTTCAAACTCCCCGGCTTCTTTTAAATGCCATATACACCAAAGCCATTCGTATCTTTCCCAGGTTTTATACGCTCCTAATTGCTTATATAATGTTGAATGAGAGGTAGACCTATCTTTTAATTGAGTTCCATAATAACGGAGCAGGATATCATGCATGGAAAGTGTTCTTATTAGGTAGGTCAAGATCAACCAGCCCCAACTTATGCAGTTTTTTATCCAGGAAATCTTCGCAGTCATCATCATCCATTTCCCAATATTTTTCCAGTACCTGGAACGGGATATTTTCATCTTCGGGAAAGATACCCAGGCCATATAGTTTTTCCTGTTCGTGACTTTCTAAAAGTTCAATACTGGCTTGAAGGCAAATGGTAACAGAGTCATTTCTTCGTTCAGCATCGGACATGTCGAATCCAGTCAGGCCTTTTTTTTCAAGCCTTTTATTTACATATAAAATAGCCTGGCCAATACTTTCGCCTTCATCCATTCTCGCTTTTAATTGTGCCCCTACCAACTTTAATAGCAGCGCCCAATAACCCAGTTTTTGCGCCAATGAGGAAAGCTGGCTGTCAGTGGTGTATTCTATACCAGCATATCTACTTAGCAATCGTACCGCTTCTTCTGCTGTCATCTCATCAACCTGTTCCTGCCTGGAATGTAGCATCAGCCTATCCATACGTGTAGTGATCAAAACAGCGCAACCGGTAGTTGCCGCTATAATATCTTCCACATCGACCCTATGCCAGGCATCATCTAAAACCAGCAAATAGTTCTTCCCTACGAGTTTATCTTTAAGTTCGTGTTGCGCCTGCTCAACATCAAGAAAGGTCTTTTTTTCAATACCGATGGCATCATACAATTTCTGGAGTGCAGTGAGCGCTGAACCTTTCTGTTGCCCCAGCGTAACCCATAATATGCCACGATAAATTGCGAGTATAATGTCTTCGTCATTGCAAAGCGCATTAGCAAGTGTAGTCTTGCCGAAGCCGCCGCTTCCCTGTAAAGCGGTTGTAATAGAAACAGGTTCGTCTCCATGCAATAGTAAATTCTTGAGTGTAAGAATCTTTCCAGGTCTTTCTACATAGTTCACCACTTCAGATAACCGGGGCGCCATAAACGGAACTTTAGATGTTTCGAGCCTGTTCTTAAGATCATAGATAATTCGCTCCCAGTGTTTTTCAGGATGCTAGATATGTTCTTTTTTAAGCCAGCCGGGGAAGGTGTTGAAAAACTCCGGATCATTCGGCTTTCCATTTATTGGTAGTACGGCAACGCCATTTCTGCGTGCATACATCCACTCATCTTTACAATTAGAGGAGGCCAGGGCCCCTGGAGTTATTATTATGATCAGGAAATCTACTGCAACTATTGCCTCTTCAATCTGCTTGCTCCATTGCCCATATTTCATTTGGCTATGATCCTGCCAGAATGTAATATTTTGTTCCTTGTCATTAGACGTTATCTTTTGTTGTAAGTCCAGGGCGAGCTGTTCCCCATCTGAATGTGAATAAGAAATAAAAGCGGTGAAGTGTTTAGTCGGCATGTTATAAGATTACACATCAATTTGATTCGGAGATGTAAAACGAAAGTTATCCAAACAATTCATTTAGCAATCTAATGTTATTAAATTGATTCGAAGCAAAGTCATTGTTATCACAGGGAAGGCTGTCGCAGGGTATCTTATACAAGTAAATACATTTCGAGGAAATTTGCAAATTGAATCTAAAAAAACCCCCTCCTTTTGGGAGAAGGTTGCCTGCTTCAAGATTTCAACTATATTATTTACGACGCAGGTCCGACCTCTAACTTTCCGGCATTTTCACCCGGGTCAGAGAGTAAACTCCATATTTCTGCTTCCGCTTTTGATAATGTTACAAAGAAATACTTGTAACCTTTCAGGTTACAGTCTTCATTTGTACTATGATCGAATCGATTTCTCAAAAGGGACTGAAACGGCTTTGGGAAAAGACGATCCCTCAAAGCTGCCTGCATAGCAAGTCGATAAAATCATCGTTCCACTTTGAATTCATTCTCCATAAGCCGTTTTAATAAATGCCTGGCGGTGTCTTTAAAATCATTCTTTTCTTTGTCCGTAATTTTCTTATCGCGTTCAAGCATATCAAACACAGCCAGTTCCTCCTGGGTGAGGTTTTCCGTGAATACACGTTTTTGTTCATTAGAAAGAATTGTGTACAACGCTTAAAACACCCTTTTTACTATTGTATAACATATATATCTTGTATTAAAGCTGATAAACATGGCTGATAAATATTATCCGGAGAAGTTGAGGTTTCTTACCGAGACACTGAAACAGTTTTTTGCAATTCTTTTAGCAGTAATCGCAGGATCAATAATTTTACTAAGGCAGCAAGAGTTAACTCCAATGGACAGGACCTTGCTGGTTTTGGCGGTGTTTCTCGTATTATTGCTTATTATCCTTATCTTCGTATTTGGTTTTCAGGCTTCAGATGTACTCAACCAAATAAAATCAAATGACAGACTCTGATTTTAAAACGATTATAACAATTCTATTAATCATCATTTTTATGGGCGGTATCAGCGGATATTATATTTTACTTTTAATAAAGCTTCGCCGTATAGATAAAAATAAACCAGTGGGATTAAAAGAGAAATTCCAGGATTGTTTCACAGGGGTACAAGATGCCTCTGGAAGTATTAAGGCGAAATCGAAACCATAAAACGGGGGAAAACCAAAGCAAAGATATAACCTATAGAATATTCTTTTTTCCGCGAGCTACTCAATATGAGTAGCTTTTTTATTTTGTGTTAATTTGATGACATGCTTTTATTTTTAAAACGTCGAACACCACTTCCGCCATCCAATTGCATAATTGCTTTATAAAGCTGTTTCACAGAGTTACAGTAGAGTAGAGCGAGAAGAGTGAATTCATTCTTCTCAGCCCCCCGTCAATCCGTACGTGCGGTTTTCCCGCATACGGCTTTCCTGTAATCTTCTTTGCAAACTTTCACTTGGAACTTTAAACGCTGTATTTCGTCGGATCAATCAATCCATATTTATGGACTAACATCTCGAAAGCTTGTTGACCGTACAAGCGACTGCGTCTTTGGCTCTTGCAGTTGTTTCCCGCTCCTGCTTGGTTTTGCAATATAACTTCTCCTGTAACTGACTAACTCTTTCCACTCCTGACATGGAACGCTTGCCCTTTTTGAACAATTCTCCTAGCCCAGATGTCTCGTCTCTTTGATGATTTTTTGAAGATCAATTTTGACTGTTATCTGTTATTGAAAAATTGAATTACAGTAATGCTCCTTCCGTTTTTACCTTTCCGGGGATCATCACCAATATGAGCATATCCGACTCCCTCAGCTGCATTTTGGCTTCTTGCACTGTTAGGGTATCCCACTTTCATGCGCTACCTTGTTCATGCACGCAACTGTATCTTACCCCGGGCATTCCTTGATGTTCATACTGTCGTTTATCCCAACAAGATTGCAGGCTTCAGCAACTCCGAAAGATTGGCCAATACTATCGGTGTAACGAGGCTTAACTACAGCAGCTTACATAAGCGTAATTCCCTGAACTCCGTACGGTTCGTTTCCTTACCGCACATCAGGGGTACTTTAACCTGAACGACAAATTTGGTTACATGGCTCTTCCATCCATTAGGTAATTTAATTTATATTTATAAACGCACGCCTCGTGGCGTACCGGAGATACACGGAGAATCATAAAAATTCCTTTTCAATTCTTTAAATGAGCAGTACTACGCTTGAATAATAAAGACTTATTTTCGCAAATAGATTCTATTTTAAAAAATGATTGAAAACTTACAGGAAGATAAAATATTTGAAAAAGAAAATTTTACAGACAAGATAATGTGCAACAGCGAATATGTCTCGTGCCAATTTATCAGCTGCAATTTCTCCAATAGCGATCTGTCTGACAGTGAATTCATGGATTGCATTTTCGACAGTTGTAATCTTAGCCTCGCTAAAGTGCTGAATACGAAAATAAAAAATATTCAATTTATTAAATGTAAAATAACGGGGATAGATTTTAGCGTATGTAATGATTTTCTTTTTTCATGTAGATTTAAAGAATGTATCATTGGCTATTGCACCTTCTGGTCCAGGAAATTAAAGAAAACTATTTTTAAAGATTGCAGTTTAAAAGACAGCGATTTTTCTGAAGCCGATTTAACGGGAACACAATTTAATAATTGTGATTTATTAAACAGCATATTCCGAAATACAATCCTGGAAAAGGTTGATTTTCGCAGTTCATTCAACTACTCTATAAATCCAGAGCTTAATAATATTAAAAAGGCGAAATTTTCGATTCAGGGACTGCCTGGATTGTTATCTAAATATGATATTATAATTGAATGAGCGGAAAGGTATTATTATTAAAAAGGGCGAGTATTTATGTTACTTCATTAACTTTCTATTCCGGGATTATTTATTACTTCTTAACTGCTTAATCAAAAAATAAGAAACTGCTAATCCACCAATGAAAAAGGCAGCTTTCCTTTTTCTTTTACGCCGGTCCGGTGCCTTATCCCAACCTCCATGAATACTGGTACCATATTCTATCGGTTCAAATAAATTTCCGCTGGTAGCCGGCGTAGGCACAGCCTGTTTAAAATAGGCTTCCATTACTTTTGCGGTAATAAAACGCATTATCCCCGGCATAAAAAAATAGCCCATACGCAAGATGTGAGCAACACCACCAACGGTTAAGGAATTCCGTGGTCTCCTGGCTAGTTGAACCATTGCCCGTCCTACCTTTTGCGGATCATAAACCGGTGGGGCGGGTTTCAATAAATACCCTGTATAATTACCGGCGTGCTGTATGCCGGGGGTGTCTAAAAAAGCCGGGTATAAATCGCAAATATGAATACCAGGCGAGCCAGTTAATTCTGCTTTAAGCGCTTCGGAAAAACCGCGCAATCCAAATTTACTGGCCGAATATCCCACTGCGTATGGAGTTGGATAAAATCCACCAATTGAAATATTATTAATAAGGATGCCGGAATTCTGACGCTTAAAATACGGTAACACCGCGTGGGCGCCGTGAATAAAGCCCATCAGGTTTATTTTAATTACCTGGTCATGTACTTCTACGGGAGTATCGGTAAAGCCTCCTGCTGCCATCACACCGGCATTGTTTATCCAGACATCTATCCACCCACCAAACTCGTAAGCGCTTTCAGCCAATTGTATCATCGCTAAAGGATCGGTAACATCTGTGTAAACGGCCATTGCAGGAGCGCCCATTTCTTGGCATTCTTTTACCAGTTCTTCCAGCGCATTCAAACGCCGGGCAGCCAGTACCAGTCTTGCGCCATTACGCGCAAATTCAAGCGCAGCGGCACGTCCAACTCCGCTGGATGCACCGGTTATAACCACTGTCTTTCCGTCTAAACTATTACGTTCACCATAGGAGTTCTGTACGCTGTTCATATAAAGAGGAATTTAAATTAAACCGAACCAACCACCTTAACCCGTAAAGTATCTACATTCCCCACAATCAAACTCATTCATCTGAAGGCGCCGATCCCCTGAATACATCTATGCCATCGATCTTTTTTAGTGTGACAGGTTTCCCCAAACGGGCCGATTCATAGATGGCTTCCATTATCACCTGGTCTTGCAGGCCTTCTTCCCCGGGAGTATAAGGTGTTTTGTTTTCCAATACGCAACGCGACATATGATCGATCTCCAAAGAAAACTGATCTTTTTCACCCAGGGAAGGATTTTCTTTCCATTCTACTTTTCCTTCTGCATGAGAAACTTCCATCTTTAATCCTTTGTAAGGAAAAGCAGGATCCATTCCGTACCACCCACCTTTATCAGCAAAAACGCGGTAACGCTTAGAGTCGTGCACACCATAACTGCAGGAACAATTAATCAAAGTACCACCTGGAAAACGCACCTGGAATAACACGCTTTCTTCTACGTCCGTAAATCGTAGATCGCCAGGGGTACTAAAAACTGTAGCAGAAACCCATTCCGGTTCTTCACCCAACAAAAAGCGGGACGTATTGAGGCAATAGAGACCGATATCGGGTAATGATCCACCACCAGCCAATTCCTTTTTCAATCTCCATTGGTTGCCATCGCCGGAGTTCTGCACATTGGTTGCTTCGATAAGTCTTGCTTTTCCATATTTGTTTTCACGAACCCATGACTGTATCATTCTATTATGTGGCTCATATTGGATGCGGTAAGCGATCATTAATTTTTTACCGGCGTCTTTGCAGGCATCAATCATTTTTTGGGCATCTTTTGAACTGGTAGCCATCGGTTTTTCACAAAGCACGTGCTTCCCTGCTTTGGCCGATCTGATGGTATATTCTGCATGCATACTATTGGGCAAAACTATATACACAACGTCTATGTCAGGGTTATTTTTTATAGAATCAAAATTTTGATAGGTATAAATTGCTGAAGGGCTTACTCCATATTGCCGGGCGACATTGGCTGCTTTCTCCGGATCACCACTAACAAGCGCTACTACTTTTGAATATTTACATGATCCAAAGGCGGGAAGTATTTGTTCCAGAGTGAGTTTACCTAATCCCACCAGTGCATAACCAATTCTTTTAGCCGGGGCAATGGGTGTGGGCGGTGGGCCATCTTCCTTTTCCGTGGGATGATGCATTGGTGGCGATTTAACAGGTGTCAGATTCTGCTCGTTTAATGATTTTGAAACGCCAGCATAGCTTTTAAGTTGACCCTGTACCATTGATTCCATAAGTTTCTTATAACTGTTTAAATAACTATGCCATGAAGCGGTTCTACATTTAACTTGCAGGAAGTTTGGGATCACTACCTCTGTGAAATATCTTTGTTACAGTAGAGAGGCAAGGAGGCGCTCGGTGAAACTCCGTGCCTTCTCCGTGTAACTCTGTGTAATAACTTTGTTATACGGAGTGATCACAGGATACAAATACTTAAAAAATTATAAACATTATTACCATGGAACCATCAAGAAAAAAAGCATCACCCGAAAATGAAAAACCCGAAACACCTGTTGAATTAGCCCGAACCGAAGCTGAAGAAGATATAGCTGATGATCCCGATTTCCAGGATGATCCTAAATCGGATGATTTGGACGAAGGCGAGCTTGCTAATTTGGATAATTCGAATGATAATGAGATTTGAATCAATTACGAATTAAAAATTACGAATTACGAATTACATTGAAGACGATCGGAATTCGTAATTCGTAATTAAATTCCCCCGCTATTTCAAATGATCTGAAAACTCTCTATATTGGTCATGTCTAACCCCGTCGTTCCCAACAAACGATTGTAAAAACATACTAATATGAACGAAACTCTTTTATCCTATTGGTGGGTACTACCCATCATTCTTATCATTATTTTATATAAGTTTATTCTCCGCATATTTTTTGGAATGGTGATCGTTCCGGACGACAGGATAGGCCTGGTTATTAAGCATTTTGTGCTCATTGGTGGAAATAAAGAAATGAAAGATAACCGGATTATCGCAACTAACGGTGAAGCAGGTATGCAGGCACAGAGCCTTGCGCCCGGGCTTTATTGGGGATTCTGGATATGGCAATACAAAATAAAGATGGAATCGTTCACCATAGTTCCGGAAGGACAGATGGGTCTGATCAAGGCAAGGGACGGAGCTCCGCTGAATCTCGGCCGCATACTCGCTTTGCCTGTTGAAAGTGATAAGTTCCAGGACGCGGCTAAATTTCTTACCAATATGGGTCAGAAGGGGCCGCAGGCTGCTTTCCTTACACCGGGTAGTTATCGTATCAACACATTTCTTTTTGAAATTCAGTTTTATCCGCTTACATCAATAGAAAAAGACCAGGTAGGCATCGTTACCACGCTCGATGGAGAACCGCTGGATAACGAGCAGATTGCCGGAAGGTCGATCCCCGACCACAAAAATTACCAGGATCCGGTGAAATTTCTTACGTTCGGCGGACAGAAAGGACGGCAGGAAGATTGTATCCTGGCGGGAGCTTATTATTTGAATCCGTGGTTTGCCACAGTGCAACAGGTGAATATGGTGTATATCCCGATTGGTAATGTAGGAGTGGTTAACTCATTCGTAGGCGAACAGGGCAAGGATACCAGCGGTATCGAATTTGAACATGGAAACATTGTTCGAAAGGGCCAGCGCGGCGTATGGAACGTTCCTTTGGATCCGGGAAAATATGCCATCAACACGTACACCCATACCGTTGAGATCGTACCCACCACCAACCTAGTACTTAATTGGGCCGACCAACGTAGCGAATCGCACCAACTGGATAAAAACTTAAGCACCATTACCGTTCGCTCATCAGATGGTTTCACCTTTAATCTTGATGTATCGCAAATTATTCATGTTCCCAGCACCGAAGCACCCAAAGTGATAGCGCGGTTCGGTAGTATGACCAATCTGGTTTCACAGGTGCTGGAACCCACCATCGGCAATTACTTCCGGAACTCTGCACAAACCAGCGATGTTATAGACTTCCTCAAAAACCGCACGGCAAGACAAATTGACGCCAAGGAACATATCAAAAAAACACTGGATGAATACAACGTAAAAGCAGTTGACACCCTTATTGGTGACATCACTCCTCCGCCGGAACTGATGAAAACCCTTACCAACAGGAAGATCGCTGAACAGGAGACAATTACTTTTCAAACACAGAAATTAGCGGAAGATACCCGTAAACAATTTGAAAGCGCCAAGGCACTGGCAGCCATGCAACCGGAAGTTGTTAAGTCTAACCAACAGGTGGAGATTAAAAAGAACCTGGCTGATGCAAAGATCGAAGAAGCCAAAGGTGATGGCGAATCAAAAACCATTAATGCAAGAGCTGATGCTGAAGTAATAAAACTAACCGGCGATGCTGATGCAGGAAGGATCCGCGCCATCGGTACCGCCGAAGCGGAAGTCACCAAGATGAAGACGGAAGCCATGGGCACTACCGAGTATGCACAGGTGCAGATTGCACGATCATTGGCCGAGAATGGAATTAGCATCGTACCAAATATACTGGTGAGCGGTGGTCAAGGGGAAGGAGGCATGGTGAGTGCACTAATTGGAAGTGAACTTTTCAAGGGTTTGAAAAAAGAACCGATAGAAGGTAAGGATTCGGGAAAACCGGTTGTATTAACGAGTGATATGACTACCCTGCCGGATAAGGGTGTAGACAAGCCGTAGATAAGAGCAAAACCTGATTGCAGCTGTTCCAGAGTGGTTTCTGAAATATTATTCAGCTAAAGTTAAAAATACTTACCTTCTTATTTAGATTCCCATGGATTCCAGTCATCCGTTCCTTTTAAAACATTTTTAATGGTATAAGATTTCATTTCATTTTGCCTCAACGGCTTCGACCAGGCGATGCAGTTTTTTATGGATGATCCCCGGCCAGTATTACCGTACTCAGCATAATAAGCCGTCTTCTCTTTATCTGGAAACATAACATCGCCCTTCCAGGGATTCCAACCTTCCAGGAGAATATGATTGCCTAATTCACAATGAATGTATACCGTTTTGGCGTAAGGTCTCCACGGCCGGCCCAGGTACATTTTTTTTACTGAACTATCAGCAATCAGTTTACAATTAAAAAGTACAAAGCCAAATTGCTGCGGCGGCGTAGTGGCGGCAGCTGTAACGTATGAATCCATGAGGCTCCTGATAGTACAGTTTTGAAAAACAACTGTGGCTTCTCCGAAAATAAAATCGGTGGTTCCTTCAATATAACTGTCCTGATAGTATTGCCTGCTGGTGGCAATGGCAACATAAAGTGTATCCTGGTTTCCTAACAACCGGCAATTTTTTATTGTAACATGATCCGCTTCTACAGGTAAGGCCACAGCCTGGCCTACACGACCTGCCGTGTTTTGTATGGTGATGTTTTCAGCCACAAAATCATTGCCCTGCACCAAAACGGTGTAAGTAGTGGAGGTCATATACTTGTCCTAACCACTGGGATCTTTGCCGGGATAATCGTTACCCGTATAATCGTTATTGGTGATAATGGTTTTCTCGTTGCTTTCACCTGTTAATGAAATGTGTGTCTTCCAGGAAGGCACGATAAGTTTTTCATTATATACGCCATTCTTAATAAAGATTTTAAACTGCTTTTGCGAAAGATCCCGAACTGCATTCATTGCATCCTGGATAGTTTTGAAATTCCCACTCCCATCTTTTGCAACAGTAAAAGAAGTTGAAGGGAGGGTTGTTTGAGCATTTAATGTGAGAATGGCAAACACGGAATATATAATTAAAAAGCCTCGTTTCATTGCTGATTTTTAGAACGCTGAGGAGAATGGTTCTGATTGAAATACAATGATATAAAATTTCGAAGCAGAAACCTGGAGTCATGCCAATCATAAACTGTCGGCTATTTTGGCTATCAGCTATCAGCAGTCAGCTATCAGGAAAACAATGCTAGAATTAGTTTCCTCCTGATAGCTGATAGGGGAAGGCTGATAGCCGATAGCTGAAGGCTGATAGCCAAAGCGTCATTTTGAAGTTGACATAACACCAGAGTTCAAGTCTCGACCATATCAAGGTGAAAGATTTGGATTTACAAAGAAGTAATGAATGATGACATCTGGCAGAGGCCCTTTCAGGGCCGTACTATCCCAGCCGGGACTTGACATTTAAGCCTTCACCATCTCTAACGACTCAAAAAATTGCTCAATAAAATCCAGGTTGGTAAAACATTTGCTTTTAACTGGCTTGGTAGGATTCGATAAATAGAACGCCACATAAAAGGTATCATATAAATATATACTACACATGTAATTTTTAATTATAACAGTTCGGATGAACGTACCATATTGATCTATGAGGATCTTCTGATGATCAACAAATAAAAATTCAAAATCTTGCTTATTCATGTAGATAGTATATTTTACTCTTCTAAAAACATTAATTTAACATATTAATTATTCAATTACTCTGTAATTGTTGATTCATAATGTATTACCTCTAAATTTCAGTAGGGGTAAATTCTCAACTAACTTTTACAACTCATTTTTGCAAAAATCACAGAGCCGTTGTTTCTACATTTCTTATTATTTTTATATATTCCAAAAAAAACTAATGCAAATAACCTTAAGTTTAATACAACCGAAATTTCCTTACAAAGGACTGGACGGCGCTGAAAGTTATCCCTCTATCCCTGGCGATAAAAAATTCCTTATAATTAGAGATCTGGATGAAGGATTTACGTTAACTGTTAAGTTTTTTTCAAAAGATGCGGCTAACCTGGAAGCTAACTATTCCATCAACTCAAACATCATGTTACCTCTAAAAAATAATTATAAAAAGTTCACCATATCCCTTGACCGGGCCCCCACAAATAATCCCAATCATGCCGTTACGTTTGAGCTGGAATTTGAATAAAACCCGGTTGCGGAAATCATTCTTTTGTGAAAAAATATAGGTCCGCACCATTAAGATATACTGCAGACCCACAAATTATTCGGATTGTACCCCTGGATTATTTCCCGGTTTTTAACAGCGGTATTGATTTAGAAGCAATGCCATTTACATATAATGTTACCAGGCAAATTCCATCTGAAAAATATGAACCATCTAAAGAAACAGTAAGCGTATTATTGCCCGCAGTTAGCTTCCCTGCCCGATGCTTATAGATGGATCTCCCATTTAGGTCGGAAACACTAATACTGATATCATTCGTGGACGCCGTATTGAAGAAATTAATAGTAAATCTATCCGTAAAAGGATCCGGATACACTTTGCTTATTCCCATCTTATTCTTTTTTAGCATCAATATCATTCATCTTCAAAACATCTCCCATCGTTTTATTCGCCCTTACGGTCAATGGGCTGGCTTCTATAAAAGCCGCATCGGGTATTGGCTGCCGTGAAAATCCGGGACCTGACCAGTAGACCTGCATGAGTTGATCGCCCTTGTTTTCAAAGAAGGGGAAGGTTATGGGATACGAGCCGGGGGCCGCAACGTTTACGGTACCAGTAGCAGAAAGTGCCGGGTGCAGCCCATCATTATTAAGTGTGGCCTTTGAAGCCCCCGGTGCCCATTTCTGAATGCGTTTATTTGCCCTGTCGGCAAGACAAATATTGCCCGTTGCGTCTACAAAACATCGGGTGGATCATTCAACTGATCCGCCGCTGGTCCGTTACCGTTACCTCCTGCTACTGAAATGCCAACAGCCAGGGAGCCCGCTGCTACAACCGATCGGGAACCATTGCGAAAGTTATTGCCGGGCAGTTCCGTGGAGCTGCCATACTGAACAAAAAGAAAAAGAAACGCAAAGAGTAAAGACATTTTTGTCATAAGGCAAGAGTTGCTAAATTATAAATGGATTTCAGTTGAAGAGGTTTTAGAAAATCCAACTTAAATTTTTAAGATTGTTTTTAAACCCGGCTACCAGTGCCAACCTAATTTTTAATTCAACATAAGCCCTACAGGTTAGAAGAACATCATTTAAAAGTTTCCATAAAAATGAAAGGGATAAAAGACATAATGTTTTATCTGACATATTCGATTTCGTATGGATTTAATTAAAATGTTCGATTAAGTAAAAATCATGCACCTACTAAAAGCTAACGGGCGAATTAAAAAGCAGAAACTGTAAGTGCGTTTTGATAATTAGTGTTAAAGCTATTTAATAGCTTTTTATATTACAAAGATTTCCAAGTTTTATTTAGGTGAAACAGGTGCTGTTCCTCTTACTATCTTAATTGAAAATTTTGATACTTATATTTTAAGAAATAACTATATTCATATGCGCATGGCCTCATAAAAGAGGGCATTTTATTTTTTAGAGCGAAAGAGGTATACTCCTGGCTTCTACGATAAACTCTGGCAAATATATCATCTTTAAGAGGGTGCCGTCAGCGCCTCCAGGTATCATTCGGATAATTAAACGAAAGACCAATTATGATTACAAACGATCTGGAAAAATTATACATGAAGCAGCACAGGAATAAATTATTTCTATTATTAATATTCCTATTTTGTTTTACAGGCAGCCGCTCGCAAATACGTAACAACGACACCCTGCTGTCCCATTTTGCATCGCCGCCTAATTCCGCAAAACCCCGTGTATGGTGGCATTGGATGAATGGCAACATAACCACGCAGGGAATCCGGAAAGATCTCGAATGGATGAATCGGGTAGGCATTGGCGGTATGCAGAATTTCGATGCTGCCCTGGCAACACCCCAAATTGTGGAGAAACGATTAACCTATATGACACCTGAATGGAAAGATGCATTTTTGTTTACGACAAAACTCGCAGATTCTTTAAAACTGGAAATGGCGATTGCCGGTTCACCGGGGTGGAGCGAAAGTGGAGGTCCATGGGTACCCGCAAAAGATGGGATGAAGAAATTGGTTTGGAGTGAAATTTGCATGAAAGGAGGTCGGCCTTTTACGGGTACCTTACCAAAGCCTCCTACTACCACTGGTGTATTTCAAAATTTACCCTACGAGGAAGGAATTGGCTTATCCGGCCCGACTGCTGCTCCGCCGGAATATTATGAAGACATTACAGTGATAGCATACAAGCTGCCTGAATCGGATATACCTTTAAATGAACTGAATCCAAAAATCACCTCCAGTTCAGGCAATTTTAACCTGGCTCAACTAACCGATGGTAACCTTGCCAAAACAAATCTATTATCGTCTACTACTAACGGTGAGAATGCCTGGATACAATTTGAATTTGAGAAGCCACAAATAATAAAAGCTGTAACTATATTGGGTGGTGGAGATAAAGGACCTTTCGGTTTGTTCGGTGAGAAAACCGATACACGCAGTTTGGAAGTAAGTGATGAAGGCCGGCAATTTAAAAGAGTAAGCTTTCTTCCAGCCGGAAATGTTCTGCAACAAACTATAGCCATTCCGCCAACCATCGCCAAATTTTACCGGATCACTTTTAAAAATCCACCGGCTCCTTTCAGTTTTGGTGCCATGCTAGGAGCGGGTAGCGAACCTCCTAAACCGCCTGCAGGTACCGATATAGCAGAGATTGTTCTTTACAGCAATACACGAATAAACCGGTTTGAAGAAAAAGCCGCTTTCGCTGCCGCGACTGACATCCATGCACATGCGACGCCCACTACTCCAGATATTATCGCTATAAACGACATAATTGATTTGTCGGGCAAAATGAATACCGATGGTTCCTTAAACTGGAGAGCTCCTGCGGGAACGTGGAATATCGTACGCTTCGGGTATTCTTTAACCGGCAAACAAAATCACCCTGCCTCACCTGAAGCAACCGGTTTGGAAGTTGATAAATTAAATCCCGTTGCCGTAAAAGCCTACTTCGAAAATTACCTGGACCAATATAAAAATGCCACAGGTGGTTTGATGGGAAGCAAAGGGGGCCTTCAATATATGGTTACCGATAGCTGGGAAGCGGGCGTGCAAAACTGGACTAACAATATGATGGCTGAATTTTTCAAACGTCGAGGGTATAGTATGCTCACCTGGATGCCTGTGCTTACAGGGCACATCATAAAAAGTGCAAAGGCAAGTGAGCAATTCTTATGGGACTATCGCAAAACGCTGAGTGAGTTGGTATCAGAATATCATTACGACCAACTGACCACTATTTTGCACCAGCGCGGAATGAAACGTTATTCAGAATCGCACGAAAGTGGCCGCGCTTTAATTGCCGACGGCATGGAAGTAAAACGCACGGCAGACATTCCCATGTCTGCCATGTGGACGCCAGGCACCATAGGCGGTGATGGAACCGGCTATAAAGCAGACATTCGCGAATCAGCTTCCGTGGCACATATTTACGGACAAAACCTGGTTGCTGCAGAATCACTAACGGCTCTCGGTAATGCATGGTCGTTTTCGCCCGAACGGTTGAAGCCAACCGCCGATATGGAAATGGCAAGCGGACTTAACCGCTTTGTTATCCATACTTCCGTACATCAACCCTCCGACGAAAAAATTCCCGGTCTCGGCCTTGGTCCATTTGGTCAATGGTTTACCCGCCACGAAACATGGGCCGAACAGGCAAAAGCCTGGACCAGTTATCTAGCCCGCAGCTGCTTTATGTTACAACAGGGGAAATTTATAGCAGATGTTATTTATTTTTATGGGGAGGATAATAATATCACTTCTCTTTTTGGAAAAAAATTACCAAACATACCTGAAGGCTATAATTATGATTTTGTAAATGCCGATGCACTCATTCATTTGCTGTCTGTAAACGAGGGGCAGATTATTACACCTAGTGGTATGCGTTACCAATTGCTGGCCCTTGATTCCAACAGCATGCAGATGACATTAAAAGTTGCGCGGAAAATTAGCGCGCTGGTTAAGGCAGGTGCAATTATAGTCGGTCCCAAACCAACCGGAACACCCGGTTTAAGCGATGATACCGCCACATTTAATACCATTATAAAAGAATTATGGGGAAATGAGAATACTAATATAAAAACAGTTGGTAAAGGAAAAGTATTTCAAGGGCAAAATATTCAGCAGGTATTAACGGCTTTGAAGATAACGCCGGATTTTGAATACACCAAATCCCAAGCTAATACCCAATTGTTATATGTGCATCGAAAATTGCCTTCGCAGGAATTCTATTGGATCAACAACCGCAACGATCATGTTGAAAACCTGGACCTTACTTTCCGGGTTAGCGGCAAGTCGGTTGAAATATGGCATCCTGAAACAGGATTAACAGAACCGGCTTCTTATTCGTTTGCCGATGGCCGCACAAAGATACCCTTGTATCTGGCTCCCTTTGATGCTGTATTTGTAGTATTCAGGGGAAATACTACTGTCGCTACCCACATTATTCCACAACCAAAAGAAACGGAGTTGACAACTGTTGAAGGTAGCTGGAATATTAGTTTTCAAAAAGACCGCGGGGCACCTGCGGAAACCTCTTTAGATAAACTTACTTCCTGGACTAACAATGCAGATATAAATATTAAGTATTTTTCAGGAACAGCTACTTATTCAAAATCAATTATTGCTACCGACAGCTGGTTTAAAAAAGATTCGCAGCTATGGCTAGACCTGGGGGATGTAAAAAATATCGCGGAGGTTTTTATCAATGGCAAGTCATTAGGTATCGCCTGGAAAAAACCATTCAGGATAGATGTAACAAATGCATTAAAGGCTGGTGAAAATACACTGGTGGTAAAGGTTACCAATCTTTGGGTAAACAGGCTGATAGGGGATCAACAGGCAGGTATCGAAAAAAAGATTACCTATACAACGATGCCTTTTTATAGAGCTGATTCTCCTTTGCTGCCCTCTGGGTTGATAGGCCCGGTGCGGATAATGGCAGCGACAAAATAAAATAGAGTCCTTACCTTCAACTATTAAACTATAAAACATGAAAAAGACGATCTTGCCGCTTTTGCTGATTACGCTTTTCTTTGCTGCTTGTGATAACAGTGCCCAGCAATCAACAGAGGAAAGCAATGACTCATTACCAATCGTAGATGCAACCAAAGACTGGAAGTTTGGCATTGCACTATGGACATTCCATACTTTTAATTTTCCAACTGCATTGTCTTTAGTTGATAGTGCCGGCCTCGTTTATATCGAACCAAATACTTTTCATAAAAGCGGACCCGAATTAAAAGATTCATCCATATCCCAGCTTTCACCATCCGGAATTGAAAAATTGAAATCACTTATCAATCAAAAAGGACTCAAGGCAGAATCTATTTATATAGTTGGAGACTCTACCATCTTGTCCTGGAAAAAGCAATTTGATATAGCGAAACAGTTCGGTGTTGCCTTTGTAACAACAGAACCTCCATTAACAATGTGGGATAGCATTGACAGCCTGGCGGGCGCATATGGTATCAAAGTAGCCATCCATGAACATTGGAAAGGCGTGAGCCATTACTGGAACCCTGACACTTTGTTGATGGCTTTAAAGGGCCATCCAAACTTTGGCGCCTGTGCAGATCTTGGTCATTGGCCAAAGAGTGGAATAGATCCTGTTCAGGCGCTTCAAAAATTAAGCGGCAATGTTATGGCTGTGCATTTAAAAGATATCGCTGCATTCAACGATCCAACATTAAAAGATGTTCCCGTGGGAACCGGCATTTTGAATTTTCCTGCCATTTTCGAAGAGTTGAGGTCGCAAAAATTCAAGGGGCATATTTATATCGAACGGGATGCAGAAGATAAACCCAGCAACCTGCCCTCGGTGATAAAAACGGTGAAGTTTTATAATGACGCGGTGAGTAAGCTGAAGTGAGGGGAGTTTATAACTAATTATGGCGATTGTTCTATCTTCCCCTCCTTTTTTAAGGGGGGGGACGTTCAGGAACGATGCGAAGCCCGTGGGGGAACGGGGATGGTTGCAGCGGGGTGTTACGTTATTGCTGAACTTGTTGAGGGCATGAACATATTTGTTGGCTACACGCCGCAGCAACTACCCCCGTTGTATTCCGTGCTGCGCAACGGAATACAACATCCCCTCCTTGGAAAAGGAGGGGATGGTATAACAATCACTCTCAAAGGTTTCATTGCCCTCATCCATTTTTAAATTAACTTCAATCATCAATATCCCAGCATGAATACCGAAATCACAGGCAGTGTACATAAAACCCAATCACTCCCGGGAACTATCTCGATAAATGAACTTCCCGGCCCTGCGGGACTGCCACTTTTGGGAAACGTATTACAATTACCCACCGAAAAACTTCACCGGGTATTTGCAAAGTGGAGCGACCAATACGGACCTATTTATAAAATCAAGTTAGGTATAATACCTATTGTTGTTATTACTGCCCCGGAATCCGTTCAGCATGTATTAAAAAACAGGCCCGATAAATTCCGGAGGCTGGGCAAAATGGATTTCATCATTCGAGAAGTAGGCATCTCCGGTGTTTTCAACGCGGAAGGGGAAGAGTGGAAACAGCAACGAAAGGTAGTTACACAGGCACTTAACTTACAACACATCAAATCATTCTTTCCCTTACTTGTTACCATAACCGAAAAATTTTTAGCGCGTTGGAATAGATTGTCTTCCGAAAATTCCCTCCTCGAAGTAAAAAGTGAATTGACGCGTTATACCGTTGACAATACCTCATTGCTTGCTTTTGGATACAATATGAACACCATCGAAAAAGATAAAGACATCATCCAGGAACATCTTAAAAATATTTTTCCCGCAATATTTAATCGCATCAGCCTGCCGGTTCCTTACTGGAGATACCTGAAATTACCCGCAGATAAAAAATTGGAAAAATCGTTGGCGTTTATCAATAAGTTCATGCAGGGAATAGTAGATAAGACAAGGGAGGAGATGGCTCAAAATCCGGAGCTGGATATGCAACCTACCAATTTTCTACAGGCAGTAATTGCGGCTTCTGATCCTGAAAATCCCGTTTCCAATGAAGAGATCATTGGCAATGTTCTAACCATGCTGCTGGCAGGCGAAGACACTACCGCACACACCATTGCCTGGGTCCTTTATTTCATGCATCTTTATCCTGAAGTTCAACAAAAAATGCAGCAGGAAGCCGACCGCATCCTCGGTAATGAAAACACCCTGAAAGAATATGATGATATAGCAAAGCTTACCTACATTGAAGCAGTAACTTTTGAGTCGATGCGTTTTAAACCCGTTGCACCTGTTTTATATTTCGACACGCTGGAAGATGTAGCAATTGAAGGAGTGCAGCTTCCAAAGGGTACCGCCGTTTTTTTACAAACCAATTATGAGGTTACCAAAGAAACAAATTTTTCAAATGCGGATAAATTTATGCCTGAACGCTGGATGGCAGGTGGCTGCCCTGTTTTTAAGGTACATGACGAAAGGGCATTTATACCGTTTGGCGCGGGACCCAGATTTTGCCCTGGTTACCATCTTGCCATGGTGGAGATAAAGACTGTTCTCTCTATGATTTGCAAACACTTTACAGTGGTTATGCAAACCAGGCCGGAGGATGTAAAAGAAATCCTCGCATTTACGATGATGCCTTCCGAGTTTGTTATCAGACTGGAGAGAAGAAAATAACGCATTATTGCTTTCACCGCCTGCTATTTAAAGGAAATGTATCCTATTGACCGCCATGATGCAGGTAAGGATAAATATCCACCAACTGATGGAACCCACGTTTTTAGCGTGCCTGAACTTGTTGGCATAGACTTCATACGCAACCTTTTTACAATCATAACAACCCATTAATCATTTCCATCAGCGGTTCAGACATATTTCAGCTATCCCAATATTTTGGAAACGAAATCCGAGTGTAAACTGATTTTTAAAAAACCTGCCAGCCCAAAAATTATTCCTGTCAGACTCACTGCGCTGGCGAAATAAAGAAGTCTTTTATTTTGCGTGGGCGAACTGATACCAAACATGGCCATTGAAATGGTTAAGAGGGCATCCGTCATGTCAAACTGGTCATCAAAAAGATTGAGGTCGTCATACTCTTTTTGAAAGCCTTCTGCCTGCGTTTTTATTTCCGCTTTTTCTTTATCATAACGACTAATTTGCGCTTCGTACTTTTTGATTAATTCGTCGCTGCCAGGAGGTTTTTCAAGTTTCAATATTTCCAAACTGTTCTCCATTATGGATTGCTTGGTGCTTTTAGCCTGGAAATAAGACCATGAATCAATGGCATGCGCCTGTGCCTGCGACATTGTCTGAACAATATTACCATCCTTAACATTACATAACGCCATAACGCTGGCGGTGATAGCCACGAAAAGCGCTACTCTGGAATTGATTTTATTATTACCGGATTGCTCTATTGTTTCCTGGATTGTTTCAGTAAGGTCGGGCATAAAAAAAGGTTCACCCCAATAATAGGAATAACAATGAATGGCCCGTTAATTTACATACACGATAACCCCGAATTACCTTGCATGAATTATGTAAGAGATGGCAATGTTAGAGTATAAATTGAAAGACATCTGATCCAAATTCGCTATGGAAAATTAAATGGCTTTCATTTTATTCGCCTTTGCATCATGTGTGATGGTTGCCAAACCAAGCGCCTCCATCAAGGGCGGTAGATACACACCAAAACGGCCACGCAATCCTTTCTTCAAACCATACCATCCACCGACAGGATTTTTATCGGATCGTCCCCATGCTTCCACGGTTCCTTCCCTGGCGGGCTTTTGTTCATCAGCGCCGCCGAGTTCCATCCAGTCGCCATGTTTTTTGAGCATGGTATGCAGGTCATTAATGCATCGTGCATCGTAATGCAAAATTGTTTTGCCAACAACACAAACGATTATTTCCGTACCTTCTTTATTAACATCCTTATACATTTCATATTCAGAGGTCCCTGGCGGAGTTTTCAACTTCCAGGGATTTTCTTTCGTGCCCGTTGATTTAGCCATGAGTATTTATTTTAGGTATGAGGTATCAGGTTTGAGGGATGAGGTGTGAGGTATGAGGTGTGAGGTATGAGGTATGAGAAAACGACTCTTTTTTTTAGAATACGAATATCACTAATCATACGTATATTTTAAAGAATATTTTTCTCAAAAAGAAATCGCTAAGTATATCACTTCGTACTGCAACCTCTATATAACTTCCAGGTTATATACATTGTGACATCGGACCAACCTGGTAACCAAAGCTGATAGCCGATAGCTGACGGCTGATAGCTGAACTCATACCTCATACCTCAAAGCCGGCCGTCTATAACGGCTTTGGTTAGCTGCCTGCATGTAACGCCATCCGGTTGCCTTCCGAATCCATGAAAAAAGCCATATATCCTATATTTTCCCCGATACTTGTTTTGGGCATGATGAGCTTCCCTCCTGCTGTTTCAATCCGGTCGATGACGTGCTGGATGGCGGGGTTGGCATTAAGATAAATAACTGCTCCGTCTGCGCTGGGTTTATGCATCGATCCTTTTACCAGTGCACCGGAAACCTTACCATTGGTCGCTTGCATGTCATACGGGAAAAAAGTCATTTCCATACCCATCATTTCCTGGGTATCCATCTTTATGTCGAGGATGGCCTCATAAAACTTCTTTGCTCTTGCCGTGTCGGTAACCGGTATTTCAAACCAGTTTAATGAATTGGTGTTTGCGCTGATCTTTTCCATATGTTTTTTTTATGGGTGAAAAATGAAAAATACTATAAGATTTAATGAATGTCAAGTAAAAATGTTTAAAATATTTAGAGCCGCCTGGCGATAATTCCGTCGGATAATTAGTACGTGCTCACTGGTCATTGCATTTTTGCGAGCGCTTTTTACCGATACTTTAAAGACGAATGGTTAATGCGGATTTGGACAACGGGTGAATTTATATTTCGCCATCTTTTAACCAGGCACCATAAATACCTGGCATTAACAATAAACAATTACGTCTTTTTTTGCATATTTAAAAAACTCATTGTACCTTGAATCTTTAATTATATCCTGCAGATTTTTGAACTGGCGTTATTCTATTATTACGGGCTTTGTCAGGAATTAATTATGAATCCGAATTTGTCTTTTCGTATCAATCTTACCCTGATTGGATATCCGGCTCGGAGGAGGTCCATCTTCTTCCAAGAATTTTTAAATACAATATCCACCTCACCACAAGCATCTTTTTTCGACACTTTACCGTTCAAGGTCAGCCATGGTTGATTTGCAGTTTCGGTTAGTCAGTGATAGTTTAACCCTATGAGCGCCTGGTATTTATAAGCATAAATAAAAAAGGACCAATATGAAAAAAACAATTTCTACCCAGATTTCGTTTATTATTTTAATTGTTCTGGCTTTTACTGCCTGTAAAAAGGAAAAGCCGGCCGATTGCAATTGTCATGGCAGTGATAGTACTGCCGTTAAAGTAACGGTTTTTGCCACCGGTTTTAATAACCCCCGCGGGTTGAAGTTTGGACCTGATGGTATGCTATACGTTGCAGAAGCAGGTATAGGTGGTAAGGACTCAACCGTTGGCAAGTGTTTGCAAGTAGCTTTCCCGATAGGTCCTTTTGTGGGAAGTCCGATCGGTGGCCGCATTTCTAAAGTCAGTGCTTCCGGCTTACGTACAACCGTCTCAGATCGGTTACCTTCCTCCAAAGGAAATGATATTACTGGTGGCGACATTGAGGGCGTGGCCGACATCGCTTTTCTTAATGGTATTGGATATGCACTGATTGCGGGTGGTGGCTGTACGCACGGTGTTCCGTCTGTTCCCAACAGCATCGTAAGAATGAATGGAAATGGTGGTTTTACTGTTATCGCCAATCTTAGCGAATGGCTTTTAACACACCCTGCCAAAAATACCGCACCTGGTGATTTTGACCCGGAAGGAACTCCCTATAGCATGATCGTTTACAATAATAACTTTTATGTTATAGAACCTAACCATGGTGAATTTTTAAAGGTTACACCTGCCGGAGTGATAACTAGGATTGCTGATATTTCTGCTACACAGGGACACATTGTACCCACAGTGGTTGCCGCTTATAACGGTAATTTCCTGGTTAGTAACCTGGCTCCTTTTCCAATTGTTGAGGGCAGCTCCAATGTTTATAAAATTACACCTGCTGGCCAGATCAGCATTTGGGCAACCGGCGTAACATCTGTTTTAGGAATTGCTGTTGATGACAAATACCGGGTATATATTCTTGAAAATACGGTGGGGGCTCCTTTCCCGACACCTGGTATGGGTAGGATTATCCGGATTAATGAAAATGGTTCCAGGTCAATTATTTATTCCGGACTTACATTACCTACTGGTTTAACCATTGGGCCTGATAAAAATCTATATGTTTCCAATGTTGGCCTGGGACCCACAGCTATTGGAGGCGGGCAAGTATTGAAGATTGAAGTAAAAGATTGTGCTAAGAAAGAGGTGGGTATTAAGTATTAGGAAGTGTGAGGTGTGAGGTTGGCTATCAGCCGTCAGCTATCGGCTATCAGCTTTTGCCTCCGGGTTTGTCCGATTCACAATGTCAATAACCTGGAAGTTATATAAAGTTATGAGGCATTATGAAGTTTGAATATCAGTTTCCGATGTGCGACGCCAATATTACGATTTCAATAACTCAAACACGGTTGACTTCCAGTTCAAAAATTTAATCACAAGAGGCCACCAGGGATCACCACAAGGAGCCCGGCATAAAACTATAATCATGCTGCTGACTTCAATTTCAGCCAATTTGTGCTTCACGTGGTAGCTTTTTATTCCCTGCGGTTAATATGCTTAGCTGCGGAAGTTGTGTAAAAAATTGGGGGCATGATAAATACATCTTACTAGCAAAATAAAATGACCGTTTTAAGTGAATTTAAAACGGTCATTTTATTTCTAGCATCGATCAGGCAATATTTCGCCTTGCTTCAAGTCAGTTAAAAATATGGGCTCAACGCACCTTCATCTGCCGGAAGATCGTAAAACAACGTCAGGTTGGTGAAGGCATTGTTAGGCGGAACGGCGCCTGCGGGAAAATAATAATTTAAAGGATTTGCCTTAACCCTGGCTCCATAGGCTGTTATCACTGCAACTGCGGTGCCTGATCTTACCAAATCGAACCAGCGTTTGTTTTCAAAAGCCAATTCAATTCTTCTCTCCCTCAGTATAGCATCACGGAGATCAGTAGCTGTAGATGCAGGCAACCCGGCACGGGTGCGAACCTGGTTCAGGTAAGTAGCAGCCTCTGCAGCTTTGCCCTGTTCGTTGAGAGCTTCCGCCATAAATAATAAAACTTCCGCATAACGGTATATCGGCCAGTTATTACCGGTATTGCCAAACAAGGCATGTGTCTTGGCAAATTTTTTGACGTAAGGGTAAACCTTGTTATCCCGTAAGCTTCCGCTTAATGTAACATATGCTATGGAGATGTCTTTTCTTTTATCACCCGCTTCATAAGCAGCTATAATGTCGGGTGTAGGCGCATTATTCCCTTCACCTGACAGCGACTGGGGGTTTGATACGCCGGTAATCGGCTGCAGTTCCGCCGCTGTCATAGGCCGTGGTAAAAAATTATAAATGATGCTCCCGTTATAACCTGCGGAACCTTCCTGGAATTGAACTTCAAAAACAGATTCCTGGTTATTCTTGTTATCATTGGTATTTGAAAACGCATTATTATAATCAGCCATTAACGAATATCCATCATTGCTAATCACATCCCGAAGCAAAGGTTCAGCTAAAGCCCATTTTTTTTGCTGGATATACGCATTCGCCAGCAATACTTTGGCTGCTCCGGAGGTAACTCTGCCCGGTTCCTGTTTTGCTTTGTTTAAAAGAATTTTGCTTGCTGCGTCAGCATCTTTTCCTATCTGTAGATATACCGAATCTACCGACATTAGCGGCAATGCAGCTTCAGCACGATTAGTGACCGGTGTAAGATGCATAGGCACTTTTCCAAAATACCGGGCTAATTCAAAATAGGCGTATGCTCTCAGGAACAAAGCCTGCCCCTTTAAATTATTTTTTGAGTCTGCAGCAAAATCTACGGCATCAATGGTCGCCAGGATCTGGTTGGCACGTGCTATGATCAGGTAATCCTGGCGGTACTGGTTCAACACATTACCATTGGTGGTAACTCCACCAGCTGAAGGCAACGCGAAATCTGCCACATTTTCCGTTGGATCCACGGCGCCAAAAAGAATATTACGGAAGTAATAGGTGTTGTCGGAATGCATCTCCCCTAAAATATATGCCGGGCCGTTTACAATGCTTCGCAGAGGAACATAGGCCCCGTTTACCGCCTGTTTAAAATCGGCCTCCGTTTTAAAAAAAGTGGCCGAGCTCAGGTTTGTTTCCGGGGTTACTACTAAGAATTTCTTGCAGCCCGTTATCATAAAGCCGGCCAGTATGATTATTATAAGTCTTGATTTCATCTTATGAAAATAAAATATTAGAAAAAATAATTTTAAAAATCTACACCCGTTAAAAATTCACATTAATGCCAAATGTGTAGGTACGGGGAACCGGGTAATTGGAAAGATCAACTCCCTGGCTCAAGTTTCCACCATCTCCGTTTCCATCACTCTGTGCACTTGTTTCAGGATTTGGGCCACCCCAGTATTTTGTAAACACATACACCTGTTGTACGGAAGCATAAAGCCTGGCAGAACTAAAAATTTTATTTTTAATTGCCACGTTATAACCCAGCGTTACATTTTTTATAGTAAAGAATGATGCGTCGGCAACGAAACGGCTATTATTCCAGTCTCTTTCAATACCAGTATAGTTACCCCCTCCAACGGTTGTTCCATAAAAGCCCTTACCCGGATTAGCTACCGATCTGAAACGGTACTTGACTTCTTTAACCATATTAAAAACACCGTCAAGGTTAGCCGTACTATATAAGTGGCGAACCCAAAGTTGATTGCCATATGAGCCTGAACCCACTACTGTAAAATCAAATTTGCCATATTGCAAGGTATTAGTAATACCGTATGTGAATTTAGGGAAAGGGTTACCTACAATAACCCTGTCGTCTTTGTTTCCGCCATAGGTAATGATGCCATCGCCATTAACATCCTTCAGTTTGATGGTGCCAACGGCTGAACGACCAGGCACCTGCGGACTCTTCGCAAGGTCTGCAGCATTTAGGTAAACTCCCTCGGCAATCAGGCCATAGAACTGTCCGAAAGGTTCTCCTACCTTGGTAATATGAACAGTGCCATACACCCTGTCTATGCCATCAGCCAATGCCACTACTTTATTCCGGTTGAACGAAATATTCGCATTTGTTATCCAGCTCAACTTGCCATTCAGGTTGTTGGAGGTAACGGAAAATTCATGTCCCCAGAATCTAATTTCGCCGATATTATCATTGAAATTGCCAAACCCTGATTCCTGTGCAACCTGAACACTATACAAGAGATTAGTAGTATTTTTCTTATAATAGTCGTAGGTAAATTGAACCCTGTTTTCAAAAAGTCCAAGGTCAAGGCCAAAATCAAATTGTTTGGTGGTTTCCCATCCTAAATTCGGATTAGCCAGTGAAGTAACCACGGCACCTGTTGCAACAGTTCCGCCAAACACAGCGTTAGTGGTATTGTTCACCAGCGCATAAGGCGTATAGTTACCAATATTGTTATTACCAATCACCCCGTAACTGGCTCTTAATTTGGCAAAAGTTATATTTTTCACGCTCCTCAAAAAATCCTCATCAGAAACTACCCAGCCTGCAGAAACAGAAGGAAAGGTACCCCATTTGTTTTCTGATCCGAACCGGGAAGAACCATCGCTACGAACGGAGGCAGTAAATAGATATTTGCTCTTATAATTATACGTTAAACGGGAAAGATAAGAAGTCAGCGCCCATTCCTGCACACCATTTACAGTACCACCCCTGTTTATATTAAGAGCTCCCTGGATAGTAGGAAGCCTGTCATCAGTATAAGTATCGGCCTGAACCCGGCTAAATTCCTGGTGGAATTTCTGGTTGGTATATCCTGCCAATAATTCAAAATTATGGTCGCCAAAACTCTTGGTGTAAGTTGCCAGGTTTTCATTCAACCAGGTAACATTTTCCGTGCTTTGCCTGATAGACACAGCCGTTGTGGGAATGGGTACGTTTATAAAATTAGTTGCCGTTGATGGATTAAAGAAGAAAAATTTAGAATTCAGATATTCTATATTAATGCTTGATTTAAGTACTAGTCCTTTAATAGGCTGGTAAGAAATGTAGGAATTTGAGATCAGGTTAGTGTTCTTTGTTTCGTTCACCAATTCACCTGCCGCTCTTACCCAGTTTGGATAGGCGAAAATATTACCCGTACTTCCCGGGAACTGGTTAAATTTTGTAAGCTGACCTACTGAATCGTAAATAGGCATAACCGGCCAGGTATGCAGGGCGTTGAAAAGAATACCCGTACCCCTGTCTCCATCCGTTCTTGGTGTATTATCAAAAACATAAGAAGGCGCCAGGTTAAATCCCATTTTTACTTTATCTGATAAATTGTAATCAAGGTTCATCCTGAGCGAATACCTTTTATATTCATTATTTAGTACTACTCCCTGCTGGTCATAAAACCCTGCAATTAACGAAGTACTAAGTTTGTCTGTGTTAGAAGTTACGGTAAGATTATAACTCTGCAGGGGAGCCTTTCTCAGCAAAGCACCATACCAGTCGTTATTTTTTCCCGCGTATTGTGAAGGGTTTTGGAATTCAACAGGTACGGGGCTTCCCTGATCTTCATAGTACTCTTTCTTAAATTGTGCAAACTCCACCGCATCCAGCATTTCAACACGGCCTTTTACCGGAACGTTTTGCACTCCGCCAAAGGCGTTGAAGCTAACATTTGTCTGGCCTTTCTTGCCTCTTTTTGTAGTAATTAGAACAACGCCATTAGCTGCCCTTGATCCATATAAAGAGGTGGAGGCAGCATCTTTCAGAACAGATATGGTTTCAATTTCATCGGGGTTGAGAGCACCAACGCTTCCTGTAATGGGAGCGCCATCCACAACATATAAAGGATCACTGCCAGCCGAAACAGATAATTGTCCACGGATCCTTACAGACATTCCCTGCCCTGGTTTCCCGGTAGTTTGATTGATCTGCACGCCCGGAAGCCGTCCCTGTAATTTCTGTGTTACCTGAGACACTGGGATATCTCTGACTTCTTTGAGATTGATTGTCTGAACCGCGCCGGTTACCACCTTTTTGACCTGGCTGCCATAACCAATAACAACCGCCTCTCCTAAAGCAGTGGCATCAGGTGCTAATGTGATATCAACAGAATTCCTGTTGTTTAAGGGAACTTCCTGGCTGGTAAACCCAACAAATGAAATAATAAGGGTTCCTTTAGCATTGGGAACACTTATTGAATAATTACCATTGGCATCGGAACTGGTACCTGTTTTACTCCCTTTGAGAAGTATGGATACGCCAGGAAGCGTGGCACCTTTATCATCCAGTATTTTTCCTTTTACGGTTATTGCCTGGGCCCAGGCAGTAGCGGCAGAAAAGAACAGGAAATGAAGTATAAGTATATACTTCAGCTTTTTAAGCATTAGCTCTTTCATAAGCAATCGTTTGTTGGTTAAGATTTGATTTATTAATAAGATACTTTTAACCTCCCTTAATGGTATAAAGAGAAATTGTTAAATGTTGTTTAAAATTACATGCAATAATCTCATTGACTATCCTGCTCCATCCTGCTTTTTAGTTAATTAATGTATTTAATCACTGCGTAGCCCGAAATTCGAAGACTTAAAAGTAACCACCCTACCGAACGAATACTGGAAATTTGACGCTGGCATTTGAATTGCATATTAATTTTTGTATCACAATGATAAAATTTAATGTATGCCACATACTTTCAAACAGGGAGACAGAGTACTATTTGTTTATGAGGAGGATCTTATGGATGGAATTGTGCAGGATGCTCATGGGGAGGAAGTAATTATTCAGTTTGCCGGAGTAAGTTATCCTTCCCACCTGGAACCTTGCCAATTGCAATATTTGCAGCCTGAGGATTGAGTATTCATTTATTTACCGTATGTACGCCTTCAAGCCTTTTTTTTACAAAACTCAAATTTTTATTATTCAAGCCGTATCAGTTTTATATTACTCACCGGTGAAACAATAAGAGGGAATTTTTCAACGGTAACATTGCTGGTATCTAACCCAAAACCGCGCTCTTCCGACAGGCTAATTTCTTTTATCCAGAAATGAAGCTTCATTATTAATCTCTCCATAATCGGCAGTTCATTATCTTCACTAAGATATTTTTCCATCACGATAAATTGAAAATCACCCACCACGTTATTCCGTTCCAGGCTTTCATAGCGGCTGGTGATGTTCACTTCCATGTTCTCTACCAGGTCTTCTACCACTTTGCGGAATAACAGGTTGATACGGGGTTGAATTCTGAAGCCCAACCGGAACTCCACTCTTATGATATCATTGGGTATTATGTGATCCACTCGGTATTCCGTGGTGTAAGGATCATCCAGGGTATCAACATGAATAAACCAATAAATGTCCGCCCGCTTGGGTTTGCGGTTCAATATAGAATAAATGATCTTATGCTCTATTTCCTTCGGGTTATCTGCACTGGTAAGGTACACCAGGTGCGTAGCATACTTGGGAATAGAGCGGTCGCTGCTAAGTTCTCCCAGGTTAGGTGTATAATGTTCAAGTCGCACGAATTCAACATACCTGTTTTTAATCTGCCTTGCCCGGTACCAGGTGTACATAATAAGCGACAGTGCGCCTCCTACGAGGAGTGTAACATACCCGCCATGAGGGAATTTATCCAGGTTGGCTATGAGGAAAGTTACTTCGATCGTTAAATAAACACCCAGGAAAATATAAATGAGAAAAGGTTTTACCCTGTGAAGTACCAGGTAATTTGCGAACAGAATAGTAGTGGAAATCATACACATGGTGATAGCCAACCCATAGGCTGCTTCCATATTGGTGGCTTTCTGAAAATAAAGCACCATGCCACAGCAGCCAAAAAAGAGCAACATATTAATGCCGGGAATGTACAATTGGCCTTTCTCTTCGCTGGGATATTTTATTTTCATTTTCGGCCACAGGTTCAATCGCATGGCTTCGCTTATGAGCGTAAAAGAACCGCTGATCAATGCCTGGCTGGCGATGATCGCTGCACTGGTGGCAATTATTATCCCAACAATTACAAACCATTCCGGCATAAGCCCATAAAACGGGTTGAAACCGTTCGTTATCATTTCGGACGTGATAACCTTGCCTTGATAATGATTTAATAACCATGCCCCCTGGCCCAGGTAGTTAAGCAATAAACAGCTTTTTACAAAAATCCACGACATGCGGATATTACCTCTTCCACAATGGCCCAAATCAGAATATAAGGCTTCTGCGCCGGTGGTACACAGAAATACCGCTCCTAAAATCCAGAAACCTTTGGGATAAGTGGAGAGGAGGTTTATAGCGTAATAGGGATTTATGGCTCTAAAAATATAGATATCATCCATTAAATGAATGGATCCTAACACGGCCAGCATTAAAAACCAGATTGTCATGATTGGACCAAATAGTTTTCCGATAGAAGCCGTTCCAAACTGCTGTACGAAAAAAAGCAATGCGATAATTGCCAGAACAATGGCAACGATCCTGCTGTCGGCGATAGTTCCCAGAGAAGGGATGTTGCGCAAACCTTCAATAGCAGAGGTAACCGAAATCGGTGGCGTTATCATACCATCGGCCAGTAATGCAGCCCCCCCTATCATAGCCGGAAATACCAGCCATTTATGCCTTCTTCGTACCAGCGCAAAAAGTGAAAAAATGCCCCCTTCGCCACGGTTATCTGCTCTTAACGTTAGTATTACATATTTGATAGTGGTTTGTAAGGTAAGAGTCCAGATAACACAGGATAGCGAGCCGAGGATAAGTTGCTCTGTTACTGTCCTGTCTTTAAGTATCGCATTTAAAACGTACAATGGCGAAGTTCCTATATCGCCATAAATAATACCCAACGCTATCAACAATCCCGCCGCCGATGCATTATTTATATTTTTAATCACACTGGAAGGTTAAAGTTAAATGCCGTTTTCAAAAAGGTTGAAAACAGAAACAGCGCAAAACTACATACAATAAACTCATGCCACGGGCTTAATAATATAATTACTTCCTGTTTGTTAATAATTTTCGTCTTCTATTTAAAACTTCCAACGATTGGTACACTACGGAAGTCACCACAAAACAAAAAGGTTCCAGCAAATTGCTGAAACCTTTCTCCACTTCTCCTTCATAGTATAAGGACCTAATTGCTTGCGCCGCTATTTACACGGTTTTGTTCATCTACTGAACCGCCGGTTTTTCTGCGTGCCTGCGGAACTTCTTTACGGCCAAAGCGGTAGTTAAAGCTAAGGTTAACCTGGCGGGAATCTCTTCTATTGGTTACCTTTACATCAACATCGCTGTATTTGGCAATGCCGCTGAACTGTTGAGTATTGAAAATATCTCCCACACCAAACTTCACCGTTCCCTTTGTTTTAAAAACCTGTTTTGATATGGCGCTGTTAACGGCTCCCATATCGTTAGATATTAACAGGCCATTTGCCCCGCGGGTACGATACCAGCCGCTGATCTCCCCGTTCCATCCTTTGCCTAAAACAAAACTATTATTGATATTGCCGGTAAAGCTTGTAATTTGTATATCTACAGGATCATTCTGGTATAAGCCCTGGTAATGGTTGTTGTACACATTACCATATATATTGACGTTCCACCATTTTTTGACAGGTATGTTAGCTGAAACAGAGAGTCCAAATTGTTTCATGCTGCTAAAGTTTTCTCTTGTTTGATAGGTGGCTTTTTTCTCTGTATCCTGTTTCAGTAAAGAAGTAATGATGTCATTGGTACGTGTATAGTTGATGGTTGTGGTGAGGAATCGTTTGAAAATATGAGCTAGTTCAATATTGTTGGTAAACTGCGGTTGCAGGTAAGGGTTACCCTTTGAATAGGTGAGCGAATCTATAAAGTAAACAAAAGGATTCAGGTCACCATAGTCCGGGCGAGCCACACGGCGGCTATAGCTCATATTAAACTGGTTCTTTTTGTTGGCTTTAAATCCCACACCTACATTCGGGAACAGGTTGGTATAATTTCGTTTAAAAGTGGAATCATTGGTAAGCTGGTTACCCTTTGATACAGTATTTTCCAACCGCAGTCCCGCAGTTAGTTCCCATTTTTTTATTGATTTGGATAAAATAGAATAGGCCGCATTAATGTTCTCATCATACACAAAATGATTGCTGCGCTCATCCGTGCTCCAGCCATTTCCGCTGTTACGCTCATAATCCACTTCACTATCCGTGTGTACAAAGCTTGTTTTTACCCCGGCCTCCAGCTTAAACCCTTTCTTAAACGGATGAATATAATCAATCTTGGCACTGTAGATGTTTATTGCAGATGGAAGATCTCCTCTTAAAATTACCTGGTTACCATTCTTAATATCGTCGGCATTAAAACTCTGGGTATTAAGCTGGGAGTTATTTTTATTGTTGTAATAAACATAATCAGCATCGGCACTTATTTCCCGGCCAGTTGAATCGAAGGTGTGTTTATAATTAAAATTGGTGGATATATTAGTAGATATTCGTTTGTTATCTCCCAGTGATTGCAGTTTATACAATACATCGCCGGATTCATCCCTTACATAAGAGTCGCCAAACGGGTTTTGTTTATTATCATATATATTGGTATTAACCACAAAACCAGCTACATCTTTTTTCGTAAAATAATAATCCATTCCAATTTTAGCAGTTTTATAGATACCCTTAAAAGTTGTTCTTGTAAGCTGATCCGCACTTCCGGATAACGTGCTTTTATCTGACTGATAAAAATTACGGTTAATTGTCAACTTGTTAAAGCCGATAAAGTTGCCCGCATTAACACCACCAAACAGGTTGAGCTTGTTTTTACGGTAATTAATATTTAAACCGCCGTTTACCTTGCCATAAATACCCTGCCCATAATTAAGGTTACCGCTACCATTCATACCGTTCGTTAATCCCTTCTTGGTTTTAATATTAATGATCCCTGAATTTCCACTTGCGTCGTATTTAGCCGGCGGATTCGTCATGATCTCGATCTGATCCAGGGCGCTGGCTTGCAGGGATTTTAATAAGGCGGCCAGGTCTGGTCCGCTCATGTAGGTGGGTTTACCATCAACGAGTATCAGTACGCCCTGTTTGCCTTTAACACTAATATTTCCATCGTTGTCAACGGATACACCGGGCGATTTTTCCAGTAACTCAAGAGCATTTAATCCGGTGTTGGTAGGAGAAGCCTCTACGTTAATTACTGTTTTTCCTGGTTTCTGTTCAATAAGAGGTCTTTTTGAAACAATAGTAATCGCGCTTAGCGACTTGGCTTGTGTATTTAGTGTTACGGGTTGTAGCGTAACGGAACTATTGGTTGCGTTTATTTCTAATAGTTTTGAAAAAGCCTTTTGAAAGCCAACAGCGGTGATGGACACCAGGTACCTGCCTTCGGCGACATTTTCAAACGCAAATTTTCCTTTTTTATCCGATGCCACCATTTTTGCCAGGGAAGAATCTTTTGCCTTCCGAAGGGTAACGCTGGCGGATTCAATTGTTTTGGCATTTGCATCCACCACGGTTCCGCTTACGGAACCATTTTTTATTTGTGCAAAACTGGCTACAGATAAGCTTAGGAAGGTTACTGTTAGCAGGGTCTTAATTTTATTCATTGCAGTGGTGTTTTTTATTTTTATAGTACTTGCTATTAAGTATTACAGTTCAAAAATAAGTACTTTGTAATACATAGATCATTGTTTTGTAGTGAACGGTTCTTTTTAAGGATGACTGGTGGAAGTGCGGTCATGCATTTCTTTTACTTCCGCGTGCAAAATCCTTATAAGATGAAAGAAATTGCTGGCAATGTGACAAAAGCGGTTAATTATGTGATGAACAGGAATAATGGTTAGCTATTGACTATTTGAGAAGTTGTGAGTACATTAGATGGAGAATTGACCATGGACCAGGTACGATTGAATGTTGTATAGTTAGCGGTAAACCTGAATGTAGGGGCTTTTGTAGGGGCGGGCTAGCTCTTCCCTGGCTGCATACAAAACTGGCCAGTATATTTGGGAAACGTTCAAAAAATAGCACATGTGCCCAGTGCATCAGGGCGGGGACAGGCCCTCCCCCTACAAACGCCCCCATATTTTAGCCAGCCCCTTAAACTAAACGATATTGATTACCAATTAACCATTAATTCTACTTTGACAAGTCATGAAGTTATTCTGTTGGTTCTGTCGCATGTCTGGGCAGCAAATATATTACACAGCCTTAAAGAATGTTCGAAATTGAACGGCGGCTCCGGTCATGTAAATTTGAATATGCCGACTACCTTCAACTGATAATAAAAGCCGGTTTAACTTGTCAAAGTAGAATTAACCATTACCAATTAACCTTTACCAATTAACCATTAACCATTAACCATTAACAATTAACCATTAACCACTTTGTTTATGAGTTCAACCGCAGATGCAAAAAAGACTTGTTTTGTAGTAATGGGATTTGGCATAAAAACGGATCTCGCCACCGGTCGTAAACTTAACCTGGATAAATCGTACCAGGCGCTGATAAAACCAGCCGTAGAAAGTAAGGGGATAACCTGTGTGCGCGCAGACGAAATTAAACACTCCGGCACTATCGACGTGCCTATGTTTCAGCAATTGTTAACGGCTGATGTTGTTGTAGCGGATCTCTCAACCGCCAACGTTAATGCTTTTTATGAGCTCGGGATAAGACATGCCTTACGTCCGCGTACCACCATCATAATGTCCGAAGAGCAGCTTAGTTATCCTTTCGATGTTAATCATATCGCAATAAATAAATACACACACCTGGGCGACAGCATTGATTATTTTGAAGTGTTGCGATTTCAGAAATTATTGGGCGAAACGATAGAATCTGTCTTAAATAATGAACTGCCGGATAGCCCCGTGTATACTTTCCTCGATGACCTTATTCCACCGGCCTTAAAGGAAAAAGCGGAGCGGGTTGCCAAACAGGTTGGAGACGCCCTGTCGGATACGCAGAACAAAGTGGAGGCAGAAAATATAGAAAATAATCCAACGTTGGCTTTACTAGTAAAGCAGGCCGAAGCAAACCTGGTCAGCAAACAGTTTGCTGTTGCCAGGAGTCTTTTTATGCTGGCCTTACAAGCCAGCAGCACCAATGCTGATCAGGAAATCATTTCAAACAATAATTATCTTGTACAGCGGCTTGCATTATGTACGTACAAAGCAAAAGAACCGGATGAGATTAGTGCATTGCTTGAAGCGATGAAACTTTTGAGTAAAATAGACCTCGATCATACCAACGACTCCGAAACCGTTGTGCTTGCAGGGGCGATCGAAAAACGATTATTTGAAAAAGGGCAGGGAGATGCGCACCTGGAAGCTGCTATTGTTTATTACCAGCGCGGTTACTTTTTGCTTCATAACCGGTACAATGCAATAAACCTGGCATTTCTTTTAAGCAGCCGGGTAGATACGTCTCTTGACCCTACCACGGAAGATAAAATCGCTGACCTTGTTTGGGCAAACCGAATTCGTCGAGATGTACTTTCCTTATGCGAAAAAGATTGGAACCTGATGGTTAGCCGTCAAAATCATATGAATGCAGATATATTGCAAAACACTGATATATCCGAAAGCCAGCAGGGCGTGGAGCAGGAACAAAAATTCTGGATACTGGTAAACAAGGCCGAAGCACATTTTGGCCTGGGTGAACTGGATGAATTTGACAAAGCAAAACAGCAGGCGATAACGGTACCACATGAAGATTGGATGATGGAAAGTTTTACTTCGCAGTTAACAAAGCTGGTGGAACTGATTAATAAATATGGGCATCTGTTGAAGCAGAAGGTTGTTGTCTGAGCAGTAGGTTGTCTGAATCAGAATTCACAGGATTTAAGGATTTTCAGAATTTTGTCGAAAACGTAATATGTTACCTATAACCGGTAATAATTTTTTAAACCTTCTAAATGCTGGTTATCTTCAAACAATAATTCTGTCAATTCTCTAATTCTGTGAATTCTGCTTCAGACAAACACATCAAATGAGGAAAATCAAAATAATTCTGCTCGTTATAACGCTTTTTTCAGGCACCATTTGCCTTGCACAAGATAAGGACTCCATGATGGTGGCCAGCATAATGATGGAAGCCACGGATAATTCGCAATTGGAAAAACTGGCGCATGAATTATTCGATGTTATAGGTCCAAGATTAGTAGGCACGCCACAAATGAAAAAGGCACACGACTGGGCGGTCAACAAATACAATAGCTGGGGCATGACAGCCAAAAATGAAAAATGGGGTGAATGGCGTGGATGGGAAAGAGGGTTATCACATATTGATATGCTTTATCCAAGGGTGAGATCGCTGGAAGGAACGCAATTGGCCTGGAGCCCTGCCACGGGAATCAAGGCAGTAGTAGCGGAAATGATAATAATTGCCGACCTGGAAAATCCTGTCGCTTTTCAAAAGTGGCTTCCTGCGGTGAAAGGTAAATTTGTAATGATTTCCATGAATCAACCAACCGGCAGACCAGATTATAACTGGCAGGAATTCGCTACAAAAGACTCATTCGACAAGATGAAGGGTGAGCGTACCGCTCAAACGGAAGCCTGGGCCAAACGAATCAGTAAAACAGGGTATGTAAACAGAACATTGCCGCTCGCATTGGAACAAGCCGGCGCAGCAGGTATTGTAACATGCAATTGGTCAGCAGGATTTGGCGTGAATAAAATATTTGGCGCTACTACCAAAAAGATTCCCACTGTTGATATCTCCCTGGAAGATTACGGACTGCTATACAGGCTGCAGGAGTCTGGCAATACTCCAAAAATCAGTGTGCGTACGGAGTCAAAAAATATGGGTGTTGTGCCCACCTTTAATACCATTGCTGAAATAAAGGGATCTGAAAAACCCGATGAATACGTGATCCTGTCGGCCCACTTCGATTCGTGGGATGGTGGAACCGGCGCTACGGATAATGGAACCGGCACCTTAACCATGATGGAAGCAATGCGTTTGCTGAAAAAATTATATCCTACTCCAAAAAGAACAATCCTCGTAGGCCATTGGGGAAGTGAAGAGCAGGGATTGAACGGATCAAGAGCATTTGTAGAGGATCACCCGGAAATTGTAAAAAATATACAGGTTGTTTTTAACCAGGATAACGGCACTGGCCGCGTAGTGAATCTTGCAGGACAAGGGTTTGCACAGGCGAGGGATTACCTGGGTCGGTGGTTATCGAAAGTACCGGAACCCATAAGAAAACAAATAGATACTACATTCCCCGGTTTGCCGGGCTCGGGAGGTTCAGATTTTGCTTCCTTTGTGGCAGCCGGCGCCCCTGCATTTTCTCTCAGCTCTACCAGTTGGTCTTATGGAACATATACCTGGCATACCAACCGCGATACGTATGATAAGATAGTTTTTGACGATGTGAGGAGTAATGCCATCTTAACGGCTATCCTTGCCTATGAAGCGAGTGAAGACCCTGTAACGACATCGCGCGAAAAAAGCATCCTGCCGATAGATAGTAAAACGGGTAAACCTGCGGAATGGCCTGTTCAACGACCGCCAACACGGAAGGGTGGGCTGGATTAAGCAGAATTTATAGAATTTGTCCGAAGCAGAATTCTGCTCCATAAAAAACCCCAACGATATACGTGGGGTCTTTCATAAGAGATCTTTTTTCTAGTGTAAGGTTTAATGGCTCATGGATATTGAATAGGATAATTCTTCGTTGATATCGGATAAGCGAATGTAGGTGTACAATTTATATTGACACCTGATTAAAATCAGGTTTATGGTTGATTTAACGCAGTTGACTAATCATCATCATCCTTCCTTAATTTCAATGGTAGTGTCATATTTTTAGGATACGGCGTATTCCCTTTAACAGAAAACCAAATGATCCGGTTTAGCAGATCATCATCCCCCCTGTCAACATGATCAAATTGCGGCGAAGATGATAGCATTGTAAATTGCCTTGCTTTGCCGCTAAGTGCCGTGGCACTCTTATTCATTTCATCCAAAGGAATATTATTTTTAAGAAAAGAATACCCTGTATTATCAAACGTGCCCGTAAAACCGTCAAACATTGGCAAGGCAGTGGCATCAATGGCATTCATGGGAGGAATACCTAATATCTGTTCAATGGTTCGCACCATGCAGGTTTGGTTATAATTGGTATGAACTGTTTTTTTCAACCTTGAGTAGGGGCTTAAAATGAAACCGGTAGTCCGGTACCCTGAAACATGATCCCAGCCCGATTGCGAGTCATCCTCGGTTACAAAAACTGCGGTGGAATCCCAGAATCGGCTATGAGAAACCGCTTCTATTATTCTACCCAGTGCCAGGTCATTATCTGCTACCATGGCCCTGGGTGTCGGGTAACCTTCACGCATACCCGCAGTATGATCGCTGGGCAGGGCTAAAATAATCAGTTGTGGCCATTGATCCCCTTCCATTTTTTCAAATTCCTTTAATTCTTTTATAAATGCGTCGGCACGTATTTGGTCGTTGATTTTTTGCCCGTCATAACAGGGATAGGTAGGACATAAAATAGGACGAACCCGTGAAATGGTGGTGACATTCTCAAATGCGAAGGGCTTTTTTTCAAGATACAACTGGTAAATATCCTTCCAGTTTGTATTGCCTTTCCATTGCGGTACGCAAGCCTCGCCATAAATCCTTACTGACTTGCCATGATCCAATGCATTGTTCCAAATGAAACCTTCTTTATTATATACCAGCGCATCCGTTTGTACGTGCGGATAACTACGGAACCATGCCCTTACATTTTTTTCTACATAATCACTTACCATTGCCGCATCTGTCCACTGATGGCCTTCAGCCGATGATTTGCCGGAAGCATAATAATTATCCAGCAATAAAAAATCTTTAGCCAAACGGTGCTGGTTAGGCGTAATAGTATCGCCGAAAATACAGAGCGATGGCATTCCATTGCCTTCCGGCATATCTCCCATCACCTGGTCATAGGTTTTATTTTCCTTGATAATGTATATCACATGTTTAAACACGGAAGGTTCTCCAATCCTTTCAGGCACGGGCCTGGCGGCCACTCCGGGCCTGGGCAGTAACTGCGATATTTTGCCCCGGAACACCATGTTGGCTTTTTCCACACGAGTACTGTATGCCCGCAGCGTGTTCTTATCCGGTAATGGAATGATAGAAATAGTGCCTTCCTGACGGTGAGAGGTATACGTTTTATTTTTCTCCGCTGCTCTGGCTCCTTCCCCTTCCAGGTTAGCTACGTAGAGGGTGTTGTTCGACAGCACTAACCCTGAGGGGTAGGCTTCTGTAGGAATAAATCCCTCTATATAACTATTCCCTTTTCCTTCTGTCGCCGATTTAGATCCTAATTTTAGTACAGCCACGGCATTATCCATACCATTGGCAACATACAATGTAGTGCCAATGCTATCAACAACCAGGGCATTGGGCGAATCTCCTATAAAAGAATTAACGTCGCCGCCTAAACGAACTGAAATAGAATCAACCACCGTATTATTTTCGGTACTAATCACTGATATATTATCGCTGTTTCCATTGGAAACATAAATAAATTGCTGATCCTTGCTGGGGATGATGGCGTTAGGATGCAGGCCAACTGTGATCTCCGTTTGTTTATTGCCGGTAGCCTGCTCGAATACAGTTACTGTTCCCATTGCCGTTGCGCCGGTTCGTGGATCAATGTAAACCCGTGCATAAGGTATACCAGCGGTCTCCCTGCTGGAATCAACCGGTACTGGTCCGGCCCAATTGGTAACATAAATTTTATCAGAAGTGAGTGCCAGGCCAAAGGGAGCCATTCCAGTAGCCACGGTCCAAATAACTTTTTTGTCTTTTAACCTCAGCTTCACTAACTGGCTGTTTCCGTTTAGCACCACATACAAATATGTTTCACCTGATTCTTTTTTTATTGCGATATCATTAGGTAGTGCCAGTGGCGATGGCGATACGGGTTCAAATGGTATGGCATCCACGATGCGGCCAGTTTTACCATCCCATAACGCATCCAGTATAACGGAGCGTTTATTTGAGGGATTAGCGGCTCCCCAGAAAATGTGAACGGCACTACCTGCTTCTTCCTTCCAAACCTTGATGCCAGAGTAGGTACTCATCATTCCGTTATAACTACCACTATAATCAAGATGGGCCAGTAAGAGGTTATTTATAATATCAACAAATGCCAGTCCATACCTATCTTCCACTACCAGTACATTTTGCCCAGGGATCAACGCGCAGTCAAGGCTATGATTTTCCAGTGATGGATTCCCGAAGCGGATCACCGTACCTGCAGGATCAATAAAACGGTTGTAAGGCATTAATATGGAAGTGTTATCTACCAGCAAAGTGGTATCGTCATAGGTACTATGCAGGTTGGTATCAGTAACTACAGATGTTTTGTAGGCGCGTTGGGTTGTACAGGAAATTACAACTGTAAAGCATATGAGTGCCATACATTTTACTGGCAAATTGGAGAAGATCTTGTTCATTGATAATGATTGACGCTTGAAATATATAATCATTTATGAAAACTACCACAACTTCAAAAAGACAATATTTAATCGTCTTTCATTTAGCCGATCACCTGGCTATTCTTTATAATTCAGGTCTGTAATACCTTTGAGGTTAGCCAGGGCTTCCATGATCGGTATAATCCTGGCAGAAGATGGCTTTCCCTGGAATTGTAATCGTATTGCATCTAACTCTGATCCTGTTTCAGGATGAATAGAGATTTCCAGAATTTCCAACCCCATTTGTGTAATAATTGTTTCCACCTCAGATAATCTCACCTGTTTTCTGTCTATGGTTAATTGTATCGACCTGAATGGTTGTCTGAAAAAACGTTTTTCCAGGGGTTTGATAATTGCAAGAATCACAACAATAATAACGGTGGTAATGCAGGCCGCCAGGTATAAACCGGTACCTACTGCCAGTCCAACCGCCGCTACACTCCATATGCCCGCGGCAGTAGTTAATCCTCTTACCACCTGATGTCTTAGTACCAGTATAGAACCTGCCCCCAGGAAGCCGATACCAGTAATTACCTGTGCAGCCATACGCGAGGGATCCAATACAATAGCAGGCTTTCCCAGGATGTCATTAAATCCAAAAGCTGATATTATCATTATGAGGGTCGATCCAAGACAGACAAGCATATGCGTTCTCAATCCTGCCATACCTTCCCGGCTTTGACGCTCCCACCCTACGATGCCGCCCAATAATGCGGCTAATAGTAACCTGATAATAATTTCGTTGTTTGCCAGAACATACATGATGATCGGAATTAGAGGGCAAAGATGGTGAAATTACATGAGGTATGAGGAATGGGACGATGGCTGTATCATTGAAAGGATTTTTTTCTAAACCCGAAAGATAAACATGTAACTTAAAGCTAATGCGCCTTCCTCTGGCTCATACCTCATACCTCATAGCTCATGCCTCATGCCTCAATTCCTCCCTGCCATGTCGCTAGCGGCATTTGGAAGCATCTGTCTTTATAAAATAGGGACGATATTTTTTGGAGGTGGGATCCATACATCCTTCCAGGTTCAGGATTTCAACTTTTCTGAAATCTATAGGTTGGCCTTCACTCTGCATGGCAATAAAACCCGTCGTTAGTAGTTTGCCATCCTGTTTGATTTTTGGATCGTAATTAGCTACAACTCCGCCACCAATCTGCGGTTTGGAATATTGGAGTACGGTATCTCCATTGATGATATGCGTAATGAGCGAATCGCCCAGTACGATGAGTTCTGCCCGCACCCATTGCTCGCCTTCGTATGTCTTGGAGCTGGATTCGATACAATGCCTGGGATCCATTTTACCTTTATAAATCACTTCTGTGCCGGGAGAACACATATTTCCTGTCGGGCGGGACTTTCCATCACCCAGGCCAGCCAGCAATTGAAACTCAATGGAAATGGGCCAGTTCTGCTCGCGTGGCATTGTCTTCGGATCCTGCGAATGAAACATAACACCGCTGTTTTTAATAGTGTAGGGAGGCGCATCTTTTCTCCACTCGCCAACAAAGCGGTATTCCACAACCAGATGATAATAAGAATATGGTTGTTTATAATAAAGATGACCAAACTGCTCATTAAACGTAGGGTACTTATCATAACGAACCTGCATTATACCATCTTCAACCCTGAATGTATTTCCGAAATTCTCTCCCACTTCATGATGGTTGATCTTAACGATCCAGTCTTTGATATCTTTACCATTGAAGAGTTGAACCCAGTCTTTCTTGTCTGCCTTCTCCTGCGCTTGTACATAATTGTTACAAACAAGAAGTAATACAACGATGAGTTTCCATGCGGCGTTTTTGCTGGTCATAGTAGATAGTATTAAACTACCTAAAATTAACTTTTAAACGGATTTAAAAAAGTTTATTTGGGAATGTTGTTGCTGTAGGGAATGGCTATCAAGATTTCTAAGAGATTTAATATTGTGTACGATGTCTTTTCATATATTACGTGAAGGTCGAAAACTAAAAAAAGGGTTCGACCTGTGAGGTCTTCAAGACCTCCCAGGTCTGAAATACAGGTAAATTCGTCATTCAAGACTTGAGAGGTATTTAATCCAAGTAAATTTCATAAAGCTCGCCAGGTCTAACGATCTTTTTGGTTTTGGAAAACCATTTCTAAAACTTTCAAAATGGTAACCAATACCCCTCCATCGTCTTACAACTTGATAAGCTTCCTCGAATCGCTCCAGCTACCTATTTGTACTTTTATGTAATAAGTACCGGGAGACAAGCCTTTTACCAAAAGGTTAAGCTGGGCCACCGACTGTGTCTTTTCAAACCGGAACGTTTTCATAATTTTACCTGATTGGTCGCCCACCTGGATATTGACTGTTCCAAGATGGCTGTTATTAAGCTGCAATGAAAAGTTATCTCTTACAGGATTAGGATATAAAGAGAAGGATCCCTTTTCTATAGATGATACCGCTTGTTCTGATACGGCTAATGAAGAACCAACGGGTGATAAACCTGCTGCATTAGTACCGGTAGCGGTTGACAAAAATTCAAACCAGTTAATATTCCAGCTACCATTCGATGAATAAATTCTAAGCGTTTGATCACCGGCGGGCAGGGATACTGTAGCGCTAACAGTGGTCCAGCTTTGAAAATTTCCCGTTTGCGGCACGTTGATCGTTTGAAGAACAGTACCTCCTGAATTTCTAAGTTGTATTTGCTGACCGCCATAAGGTGTGGCTACCCGGTAGTTAACCGTGTAGTTCCCGGCTGTGGCAACACTCACATTATAATCAAGCCAATCCCCGCTATCGACCCAGCCTACAATTGAACCGCCGCCTGCATCGGTGGAGGTTGTCGTCAATGTTCCATTCATCGTGTTATAATTCTCTGCTTCAACCCTGCCTGGTATAACGGTACGGGTGGGTGATTGCGAGCCGGAAATAAATTCAACCCAGTTGATGTTCCAGCTACCATTTGAGGAATAAATTCTAAGCGTCTGATTTCCTGCAGGAAGTGCAACCGTAGCGGTTGCAGTCGTCCAGTTTTGCGGGCCGCCGGTTTGAGGAACAGTGATGGTAGCCAAAACTGTACCCGATGAATTTTTGAGCTGCAATTGTTGCGAAGCATAAGAACTGGCCAGGCGGAAATTAACGGTATAATTTCCCGGCGAAGAAACAGTGGCAGTATAATCCATCCAGTCACCTGTATCAGTCCAGCCCACCAATTTTCCGCCACCGGCATCTGTGGTATTATCGGTAAGAACACCATTCATAGCACTGTAGTTTTCTGCTTCTATCTTGCCAGGAATAACGGCGCCAACAGGTGCTCCCGGCGCTCCCGACGCCGCGGCGAAATCAATCCAGTTTATATTCCAGCTGCCATTTGAGGAATAAATTCTAAGTGTCTGGTTACCTGCCTGAAGAGCAGCGGTAGCAGTTACAGTAGTCCAGTTCTGAACACTACCGGTTTGAGGAACAACAACCGTCGCCAGAGCGGTTCCTGATGAATTTCTTAGTTGCAGTTGTTGTGATTCATATTGGGAAGCCAGGCGGAAGCTAACGGTATAATTGCCAGCTGAAGCCACACTCACATTATAATCCATCCAATCTCCTGTATCTATCCAGCCAACCAGTTTTCCTGCGCCGGCATCCGAGGTATTATCTGTCTGTATGCCATTCATCGCTGAATAGTTCTCCGCCTCTATCCTGCCTGGGATAGGCATGGCAGTAGTGGAAGCAAGTACCTTAACGGTTACATCGTCATAAGCCGTGCCACCGCTATTATCAGTAACGGTTAGGCGTAACGTGTAATCGCCTGCTGCCAGGTTGCTTATGGTGGCGTTGCTAATGCCACTGTTATTTATAGAGAATTGTGCAGGACCTGAAATCTTCGTCCAGTTATAACCGGTAATGTTACCATCATAATCTGTACCACCACCGGCAAGGTTCATACTATTTGTTGGCAACGTGATAGTGATATCACTACCTGCATTTGAAACGGGAAGCTGGTTGGAAGGCTGGGAAGTACCTCTCTGGTATTGTAACATCCACTCATAAACGTTAAGATTGTTTTCCCTGAAACTGGTAGCATAAGTAGTGGTCCATGCATCATGTCCGCTAACCGGAAAAATCGTTCTCTTAGCAAGAACAGATGGCTTGGGAGAAGACGAATTAATATAATCAACGTAGTTAATGGTATAGGAAGAAGGAACAGTAGGATCATTCTGGTTATGCGTGGCCCACACCGGTAAATTAGTGGAAGCTATAACCTGTGCCTTTGCCGTACTTGGCCCCGATGAACCACAAACAGGCAGCAACGCTGCGAGCCGGTTTGCATAAGCGATACTGTAAGTTGCATAGTCCCAAACACCTCCACCGCCCATACTAAGACCGGTGAGATAGATCCTGTTGGTATTTACCCGGTAAGTTCTTACTGCATAATCTATAACCCCCTGTACGTCGGTGGCTGAAGGCCAGCTAATAAATTGGGGAGAGATAACGATAAACTTAAACACCTGTCCGTTTACGGTAAAAGAAACCGGGAAATTTCCTTCGTTAATGAGTTTGGGTGGCCCGTTTCGTAAAACTGTAGGTAAGGAGGAAACACTACCATCGCCAAGTTCGCCTACACCATGTAAAAAAACAAGTAATGGATATGTTTGCGTTTCACTGCTGTATCCCTGGGGCAGGTATTCATAAAACGCTTTTGAATTTGTGATGATGGATTGGTAACGCGGCGTTTGTGTTTGCGCTTTTACACCGGAAAAATTCAGCATTAAGCTGAGGGTTGCCATTAAATAAATGGAGGCAACCAGGTTTTGGTTCTTCATAGAGTAGTCAGTAAATTATTGTTAAGTCAAACTGAGGATAGGTAAGTTCAGCATCATCGAATATTATGCCAATAGACGTAGATTAAAAATTTTAATGTAAATAGTTATTCACCAATAGAAAGTTTTACGTGGTTTTTGCCGCAATAAAAACCCCAAAATCCATTAAATAAAATTTTCGACAGCTAATCAACCCCTCATTTACCGAGTTAGCTTATGGATTTCGATATTAGAAAATCGGGCAAGAATGGCTTCACTCATCGAAACGCAATGCTAGAACTAAGCACTTACCTGTATACGTTTTATAATTTTGTACATCCGAATACTAAATGTTTACGTACATATACGCTTGAAGTAATTATGAATATGTATTACATTTACAAAAAGAGAGTATGGCTATCTCCAATAGCCCGAAACCTAAAACACTTCCTAAAATTTCATATCCTGATTAACCCTGTTTTAATTGTGCTTTAACGATTATTAATGATGGTAGGTTAGCATTAACTAACCCTCTTTACTAATGCAGACCTATAATTAATGTTATGAAACCGAATTCTATTCAACAGGAAATATTATTGGTTACCTCCACAAGAATTCCCGAATGGCAATTGGAGCGTACCGATATTTACGACAAGAGCCAGCATCTTTCTTACACTGAACAGTTAGAGGAAGCCTGCTGGAATGGTTTACTGGATGACCTGCTTCCGGGAACCATTGAAAAACCAACCTCAGGTAAAAAACTTCATTTGTGGCAAGTAAGATCGGGATCTTCTTTTATTCGTATCGAACTTTGTACCTTCCCCATAGTAATTGAAAAGCAGTTATCAATAGACCCATACTTTTTTGTTCCACAGATGGATTTAAGTTAGCATTATCCCATTGAAAAATAATGTCGTATTGCCAATCATGCTTTTATCTTTTAAACGGGGGGCATTTATGACCACCGACTTTATATAGTATCCCTAAATACCTCATACCTCATACCTTTTATATAACATCCGCCAATAAACAGAATTATGATCCAATGCCTGACTAAAATGTAGGGGCGTTTGTAGGGGCAGGGCTTGCCCCCGCCCCGACTGCATACGAAACTGACAGTATATTTATGCGAGACGTCGACAAAATACCACACGTATCCGGTGTAACAGGGCGG
>JBDSBP010000092.1:0-17535 GCA_039921525.1 Chitinophagaceae bacterium
CAGGCTTTCCCGGCTGACAGCAATTCTCCTCTTATTGCAGTCCAAACGACTCGTGACAGCCAGTACCATTGCCGAGAAATTTGGCATTAGTAAAAGAACTTCTTATCGCGACATCAGGGCCCTGGAAGAAGCCGGTGTTCCTATTTTGACGGAAGAGGGGAAAGGGTATTACTTAATGGAAGGGTACAGTCTTCCACCGGTGATGTTTAGTGAGACAGAAGCAAATGCGTTGATAACAGCCGAACTACTGGTGAACACAAACAAGGATGCATCCTTTGTAAAAAATTATTCCGCAGCGATTACGAAGATAAAAGCCGTATTGAAATATCATACAAAAAACAAAGCTGAATTGCTATCTGAACGAATACAATTTCGTATTAACCCAACAAAGGAGACAACCAGTAATTACCTTTCCCTGATCCAGCTTGCCATTACAAATTCCAGGGTAACCGATATTAAATATTCTTCCGAACTCAACGAATCAACGACTCGAAAGATAGAACCTCTCGCTTTATATAGCACTCGGGAAAACTGGATATTAATCGCCAATTGCCGTTTACGAAAAGAAAAAAGAGCTTTCCGCCTGGATAGGATAGAAGATTTAATTATGCTCGATGAAACATTTGATGCAGACGGTTTTACGCTGCATCAATATTTTAAAGAATGCAAATCCGCATATTTTTCCAATACCCTTGACACAGGGTTGTCATTCTAGTCATCTACTTTTGAACTATCATCAAATTGAGCAAAAATGAGTACAATAGCATTTGAACCGTTTTACATCGTCGGCCTGGCTGTTAGAACTACCAACGAAAATGAGCAGGCCGCAACTGACATCCCAAAATTGTGGGGCGAATTTCAGTCGGAAAACATCCCGGCAAAAATCCCTAACAAAACAAGCAATACGGTTTACTGCGTGTACACCGACTATGAAAAAGACTTTACGAAGCCTTATACAACTATTTTGGGTTGTAAAGTAAGCGACTTAAAGGCAATACCCGAAGGCCTTACCGGGAAATTAATAGAAGGAGGAACCTATTTAAAATTTACCGCCAAGGGTAAACTTACAGAAGGCATCGTTATTAATGAATGGGTAAAGATCTGGAACACAAAACTGGAACGGTCATACACGAATGATTTTGAAGTGTATGATGAAAAGGCGCAGGATCCGGATAATGCTGAAGTGAATATTTTTGTAGGGATAATACCCTAGGAAACTAATGAGAAGGATGTGGCTATCTTCCCCTCCTTATTCCAAGGAGAATTCAAAGAGGGGAAGTTGTATTCCGTTGCGCAGCACGGAATAAAACGGGGGTGGTTGCGGCGGAGTGTTACTTTATGATGAAATTGCAGACTGTTTCAATCATTTGTCGGCTACGCCCCGTGATAACTACCCCCGTTGCGGAACGTGCTTCGCATCGATCCTCAACTTTCTCTCCTAAAGGAATAAGGAGGGGAAGATAGCAACATCCCTCTGCAGAACTCTCACGAGGTTTTCCTCGAAAACCCAATCAGCACCGGGCCACCTAACATTAGCAGCGCTCCCACAATTACTTTCCAATTAATTTCTTTTTTTAAAAACAACACGGCAAAAACAATAGTAAATACCAGTGACACGCGTTTTTATTTTCAACCACCCATTAAACATCTTTCCTGAATGTTATCTTTGCGAACATGCAATTCGACAAATACCCGGTAACAGTTGGTGTTACTTCAATGGTGTATGAGTTCATAAGCCAGGGCACACATGGTGAAATTTCCAAACTGGTTATTTACAGTGAGACACATCTTCACAACTTTTACAATCTAGGCTTTGGTGACAAGGATGCAATAACAGGTAATATTGATGATACAATAATTACAAATAATGGCGATAGCGATAAAGTTCTGGCAGCAGTTGCTGCAACATTATATAATTTCACAGATAAATACCCGGATGCTATGGTTTTTGCCTCGGGTAACACCAAAGCAAGAACACGACTTTATAGGATGGGAATCAGTAATAATTTACAAATTATTGAACCAGACTTTGAAATTTTTGGACTTTTACGAGAAGAATGGCAGCCTTTTAAAAAAGGAATAGAATTCGAAGCATTTTTGGTTAAACGAAAAATAAAGTAACTTTACATTATGAAACAGGTAAAAAATTCTGATAAAATACTTACCGTCATAAAAGTTGACAAAACCTTAGATAAATATCTCCATAAAGGGTTGTTTAAAGAAAAAATTGAAAAGGCCAACAATGTTTTAAAAACGGTGGGACTTCCCAAATTCACCAGGTAGGAACTCACTCCTCAACATTCATTTTTCTTTTATCCCCTTGTTTCGGAATACGTTAAACTTACGGCCTTCCCAAGCCAGTTCCAATCTTCTTTCTTCCAATCCTCTAACTCTTTACCTTAAACGAAATTGTTCTTTCAGTTTTCAGCAGTGACTGAAGTATTAATTTCAGCATGCAAGGCCCATTTTATAAGTATTTCAGTTAATGCTTCCAGTTTTATTGGCTTACTTAAATAATCGTTCATGCCTGCTTTAATGCATTCTTCCCGGTCGCCCATCATGGTATTTGCTGTCAGGGCTATTATCACCGGTTGTTTTACAGGTAGGCTGCGAATAATTTTTGTGGCTTCCACGCCATTCATTTCAGGCATTTGCATATCCATCAATATAAGATCGTAATAATTCATAGTGATTTCTTTCACTGCCTCCAGTCCATCAGTAACTAAGGCTGGTTGATAGCCGAGCTTGCCGAGGATGTGTAAAATAAGCTGCTGGTTAATGAGGTTATCTTCAGCAACCAATATGCGCAACGGGTATCTAAAATAAAAATCACTTTTTAATGTTTCATTTATAGAGGTGGTTTCCGGCGAGGTTTTGGATTTACCGATGAGTGCCATAGAAATATTCCTGTATAGATCATGCCGCCTGATCGGTTTTGCTAAAACAGAAATAAACAAACCAGGATTCGTTTTATTAACATCATTACCCACTGAACTTAATAAAATCATCGGGATACCAGGCAAGTGCCCACGAATTTCCAGGGCTAATTCCAAACCATCCATTAAAGGCATCTGCATGTCGATTAAAACAATATCGAAAAATTTTTCGTCGGCAAGTATACGTAATGCTTCCTCACCAGAATGGGCAAGTACCGGTACTAATTTCCATGTTTCCAGTTGGTTTTTTAATATTATCCGGTTCGTACTATTATCATCGGCTACTAAAATTCTTTTGCCTTCCTGGTAAGGTAAATCAAGCATGTTATATCCTATTGGCGCATCAGGTCTAACACGTGTGATGATAGTAAATGAAAAAACAGAACCTTTGCCAGGTTCGCTTTCAACAGTAATATCGCCCTTCATTAAATTAATTAATTTTTCTGAGATTGCCAGCCCCAGGCCCGTGCCGCCATACCGGCGTGTTGTGGATGAATCTACTTGTGAGAAAGCTTTAAACAGGCGTTCTAACTTATTAGCCGGAATACCGATACCTGTATCACTCACGTCAAATTTCAGTTTTATTTCTCCATTAGCAAATGATTCAAGCAAATGTACGGCGACAAAAACTTCGCCGTGTTTAGTAAACTTCATAGCATTGCTTACCAGATTTGTAATGATCTGCTTCAGCCGCAGGCTGTCACCCACAATAGTTGGGGGCACTTCAGGGTCTATCTCGTAAATAAGTTCAAGGCCTGCTACTCCTGCTTTTGCACCGAAAATATCCAGCACGTCTTCTATACTTGTCCGAAGGTTATAATCCTCCTGTTCCAATTCCATACTACCCGTTTCTATCTTGGAAAAATCAAGGATATCACTTATTACATTCAAAAGGGTTTCACCGCAGGATGTTATGGTATTTGTGTATTGGCGCTGTTGCTCAGTAAGAGAGGTCTCGGAGAGCAGGGACGACATTCCAATTACCCCATTCATTGGCGTACGAATCTCATGGCTCATGGTGGCCAAAAATGTACTTTTTGCCTGGTTTGCCAGTTCTGCAACTTGTCTTTCTTTTTCCGCTTCGATGTAAGCATTCTCTGCTTCCTGTTTCGATTTCCTCAACTCTTTGTTGGCATGTTTCAATATCTCCTCATTTTTTTCTCTTTCTACGTGAAGCAGCGCATCTTTTTGAAGCCTTCCCATTTCCATCACCTGGCTCAACTGTAGCTTTCTGTATTTTTTCAGCTGGTAACTCCATAGTCCCGATATAAAAAAGATTACGGCTGTCAGGAAAAGATGAATAGAAAATGCCTGAATGTCCAGATAATCAAGTTGGGAGAAATATATCTTGTCAAATCCGGATTGCTGGAGGATATTAAAAATAGTATGGTGCAACACGACAATAACAAACATTGGCACCTGTAATTTCCAATTCTGGTAGGTTACGAGCAATACGCTGCCAATGAAGGCGAAAAAGTGCATTTCAAATAATCCGTGCATCTGGTAAATGTACTGAGCCATGAAAACCCCCAGTGTAGCACTTAATATATATTGATAAAGATTGGAATCTCGTAAAACTATTTTGGCCGAATAATATGCAATGAGGCAGATACCTCCCACGCCAAAAGCTAATAACCAGGTATCGTACGTGAAGGCAAAAAATATTCCGAGCGTAAAGAAGCCGATAAGAAAATAATTTATCACCCGGTCAGACCTTACCGTTACTCCGCGTTGCAGGATAATATTTTGCTTCGTTTCTTCGGAGGAGTTATTCATTTATTGATTATTTCCGGAATTTTACAACCGTAGGCTGTTAAAGCGGATTGGTCGAAAATGCGATGATGTTTTTGTTGAAGCAAAGAATCCAGGGCCAACATGGCATAATTTGATTTGTTGTCGGTACAATAACGGGTTTTGTTGTAATTACCCCTGTAATACAACAATCTATCGGAATCTAATATAACAGCCTGCGGCGTGGAGTAAACTCCGCAGGTGCTGGCCAGCGACGTGTCTAAAAGAACGGGAACTTTCAAATGGAAAATATGCTGTATCTCCTGAACAGTATAGGGCTTTTTACTTAACGGTACAACGATAAAGTTTACCCGGTTACTATACATCTTAACCAGTGTTCTGAAATGTTCCACATTAAATTTGGAACAGGGGCAATCCGGGTTGAAAAAGTGTAACAGCATGGGCCGGTCGTTATCAACAATCATTGACGAGACTATGTTTATTCGTTTCCCAGGTAATACATTCCTGTAATTTACCGGAACCGGAGTAGGCAGACTATATACCCATTCCACATGCCAGAATAAAGCGAATATCCCCAGCGATAATGACACCAACCATATGGTCAAAGCAATTTTCCTCATGTGTGTTTAGTCTAAAACGATATTTTTACTCTTATAGTCTGTTTACTGTTTTTTAGCCCTCTTCTTAACACAAAATATTGCAAATAACCAAGCACATACTCTACCGTTGCGCGATGGAATAAGTTTTGTGCTGCCCTATTAAAATATTAAGAAGGACTTATAAAGGTCATTTTATCCTTAAATTGCCTATATTCAAATTTCCAAATCCGAACGGCTAATCTGCTGGTAAATTTTAAACTTAACACTCAATTAATAAACATTCTGATATGAATTCACGTCGCAACTTTTTACAGAAAATCGCCGCTTCAGCAATTGCCCTGCCTTTATTATCACAATACGGTTTGGCAAACAGTAAAGGAGCTAACAAACCGTACCAGGGACCTATACTTCGGGTAGCCCTTTGTGGTTTGGGTGGTTATGCCAGCAGGGTAGCCGATGCCATGCAGGCTAACACCAGGGCAAAACTGGTAGGGGCTATCAGCGGCACGCCTTCTAAACTCAAGAACTGGCAGACGAAATACAATATTCCCGAGAAGAATTGTTATAGCTATGAAACCTTCGACAGTATCAAAGACAACCCGGATATTGATGCGGTTTACGTAATTACGCCGAACAGTTTGCATAAGGAGTATGTTGTACGTGCAGCGAAGGCAGGCAAACATGCCATTTCCGAAAAACCCATGTCGGTAAACGCCAAAGATGGCCAGGCAATGATCGATGCCTGTAAAAAAGCAAATGTAAAACTATTGGTGGGCTACCGGATGCACTTCGAGCCTAAGACGCTTGAAATCATCCGCATGCGAAAAGACGGCGAATTTGGCAAGATTTTGTTTTTCCAGGGATTATGCGGGTTTAAAATAGGTGATCCCACCCAGTGGAGATTGAACAGGGAACTGGCAGGTGGCGGCTCTATGATGGACATCGGCCTCTATGCGATTAATGGTTCCCGTTATATGGTAGGTGAAGAACCTGTCTGGGTTACGGCGCAGGAAACAAAAACCGATCATGTAAAATTTAAAGAAGGGGTTGATGAAACCATTCAAATGCAATTTGGATACCCAAGCGGTGCGGTAGCATCCTGTTTGTCCAGTTATAATATGAATAACCTGGATCGCTTTTTCCTGAACGCAGAAAAAGGGTGGGCCGAATTATATCCCTCAACAGGTTACGGTCCGATTAAGGGCCGTACGAATAAAGGAGAATTGAATCAGCCGCATGTTACCCATCAAACAGTGCAGATGGATGAATTTTCGGATATCATTCTGCAAGGCAAAAAACCTATCGTTCCAGTGGATGGTGAAGAAGGGCTGAAAGATTTAAAAATTATAGATGCCATATACCTGGCTGTTAAGACAGGTAAAAAAGTGGATCTGAAATTGTGAAGGCAATAAGTGATTAAATATGATGGTTCTATCATCCCCTCCTTATTCACGGAGGGGAAGTTCGGAAACGATGGCAAGCATGTTTCTGAACGGGGGTGGTTGAAGCGGAGTGTTACTTAATAATATAATTCACAGTGCCTCGAATATATTTGTTAGCTGCACTCCGCGGTAACCACCCCCGTTGGCTTCCGTGCTGCGCAAAGGAAGCCAACATCCCCTTGAATAAGGTAGGGAAAATACCACAATCACTCTCTTAGCTTTTAGCATCTTTGTTAGTCAGCCTCAATATCTCTGTGATACACATTTTCTATTTTTGGCGTTGCACAAATAACCATGATTCTTTAATAATGATAAAGCTACTCATAAAAAATAAGCTCATTATCCTCTATGGCGTTTCATTGGCTTTACTAATATTCTTACTGAAATGGCTTGAATGGCGTTTTTTAATCATGGACCATGCGGTTGAAATATACATAGGATTCATTGCTATTATTTTTACATCCCTCGGCGTATGGCTCGCCTTAAAATTGACCACACCCAAAGTAGAAACTATCATTGTAGAAAAAAAAATCTTCATTAACCAGGAACCCGATTTCACTATAAATCAATCTGAATCCGATAAGCTCGGCTTGAGCAAGCGGGAATTAGAAGTATTACAATTAATGGCCCAGGGTTTAAGTAACCAGGAAATCGCCTCGCGTTTGTATGTCTCATTAAATACTATTAAAACGCATTCTTCCCGAATTTTCGAAAAAATGTCGGTTAAGCGGAGAACCCAGGCTGTTGAACTGGCGAAAAGGCTTCAAATCATCCCTTAAGCGCTAGTACTAAGGGGTGAAAATTTCCTCTTTTTACAAAAATCATCCTAAAGTATGACCGAAATTAAAAAATATTCTGGCAATTTTGAAGCTAACATTTAAACTGTCTGAAATGAAAAAAGTTGTAATCGTCTGTGGACTGATCGCGGGTTTTATCCTTTGTGCAATGATGGTAACAAGCACTGCACTTTGTTATTCCAATGATAATTTTGAAGGAAATATGTTCCTTGGTTATGCCGTAATGCTCCTGGCCTTTTCACTCATTTTCGTAGGAGTAAAAAATTACCGGGATAAATATAATAACCGCGTTATTTCATTCGGCAAGGCTTTTCAGATAGGACTTTATATTACTTTAGTTGCTTCCACTATGTATGTAGCAGTTTGGCTCATTGAATACTATCTTTTCATTCCCGATTTTATGGATAGATATTCCGCCCATCTATTAAAAAATGTAACCTCAAAAGCAAGCAGCCAGGTCGAAATTAATAAGCAGGTATCGGAAATAGCCAAGTATAAAGAACTATACAAAAATCCATTGTTCGTTGTTTTACTCACTTTTGCGGAAATTCTACCGATAGGGCTGATAGTGTCTCTAATCTGCGCCCTGCTATTAAAACGAAAATCCGGGAAAAGGGAAATGATATCATCAACCATTTAACGATTAAAAAAAAACATCATGAAAATCGGACTCACCAACATTATCGTAAACGATCCTGACAAGGCATTTGTTTTTTACACCAAAGTGCTGGGCTTCACGGAAAGGCTCTACCTTCCGGAAGCAAGACTGGCCATCGTAACTGCAGCAGAAGATGACAAGGGTACCGGACTACTGCTGGGGCCCGACGATAATCCGGACGGAAAAGCTTTCCAGCAGGCAATGTATACTGCCGCAATTCCCGTTATCGTTTTTGTTTCAGACGACATCGAAAAAGAATATACTGAGCTGAAAGAAAAAGGGGTGGTATTCAGGAAAACACCTACAAAAACCGAATGGGGAACAGAAGCCATATTTGAAGATACGTGCGGCAACCTGGTTCAACTTCACCAGGTGTGAAGAAAAACGTACAAAACAAATACGAGGGCTCGACCTTGAGAGTTTTATCAAAACTCCCCAGGACGATCCCTCTTTTTATCATCGAACATCACGAAGGCATTAGTCTAACCCATTAACAATTAACCATTAATAATTAACCATTAACAATTAACCTTTAACAATTAACCTTTAACAATTAACCATTAACAATTATCACTGTCTCCCCCCGGTATTCACCCTGTTTTTTTCATCATCTGCAGCCGAACTTCTTTTTCTATTGGATTGCTCGGTGTTTTTACCAAAACGATAAGTAAACGTTATGCCTAAGCGCCGGTTATCCCAGCGGCTGTAAATGGAAGTTAATCCCCTATTCAGATCGGTGCTGGCTTTAAATCGCATGATATAAAAGGGATCGCTCAGGTTGAGGCGAATATTTCCCTTTTCCTTTAGAACCTGTTTGCCGGTACCTAGAGAAAATGTACCCATGGGAGCAGCAAGTATGGCGCTGCTTACCAGCTGCCTTGAGTTGAACCAGCCGCTGATTTCCGCAGTCCAGCCCTTGTTAAATTTAAACTGGTTACTGATGTTGGAATTTAACGTGGTGAACTGAACATCAATAGGCTCATTATCAATTACACCATTAAAATGGTTATTATAAACATTCGCAAAAAAATTAAGTGTCCACCATTTTTTTAGTTGCTTGTTATAGTTGAGAGACAACCCGATATTCCTGCTCTTTGCTATATTTTGTGTTGTGAGGTAGGTGGTATAATTTGAGTCGCCGGGTTCTTTAATGCTAATCAATACATCATTGATGATGTCGGAGATGGTGGTATAATTAGCGGAAATATTTAGCTGTCCTTTAAAATTATAGCTCACTTCAATATTATGAACTAAACTGTGGTTGTAAATTGGGATTACCCTGCTGGTAGGTATACCGGTCGAGCTGAAATTGAAAAGGATTTAATTATTGGTAACCCGGCCGCTCTATCCTTCTTCCGTAAGAAATGGCAACTGTATTAGTATCGTTTAATTTATAATTGATATAAGTGGTAGGAAATAATTTAGTGTAATTTTTATGAAAAGAAATATTCCTCGAAACCTGGTTGCCATCTGCTATTGTTTGCTCCCCACGTAACCCTACCTGAAGTCCCCATTTTTTTATTTGTTTCTGCAGATTGATATATGCCGCGTTAATGTTTTCTTTATAAATAAAATGATTGCTGCGGCTCGTATCTATCTCCCATTTTTGATCGGGTGTGTTATAACGGATGTATTGTGCGTCGTTGTCAGACTTTACAAAATTGGATTTCATCCCGGCCTCGAGTGTTATTTTATTTTTAAATGGTTTTTTGTAATCGCTTTTAAAACTGAAGATATCGATATCGGCTGGCAGGTAGCCTTGTAAAAGATAAGGATCCTCAGAAGGTGTGTCATCCACCTCGTACAAATAATTGTAAGAATACTGACGGCCTTTTGTACGAAATAAAATATAGTCGGCCCCTGCGGTGATTTGCGATCCTGACGTATCAAGCTTTTGCTCCACATTGAGGTTAAAGCCATAATTCGTCCAGGGATTATGTGTTTCCGATTGTGCAACATTATATTGCGCCAGTTTATGCGATGCGTCAAAAATATTGGAATGTGAACTGGAAGTAAATTTATCGTCTTCCACATTCCTGTTTACAGCAACACCGATAATTGTTTTTTTACTGGCAAACCAGTCAATACCTGCTTTAATGTTTTGCGGCCTGCCTGAATAACGGCCATAATTATGCTGCTCCACGTATCGTTCAAAAGCCATCGTTTTATCTACACGTGAACTTCGGTTAAGCAAAAGATCCTCAAAGTCATCCCAGCGGGAGTATCCTGCATTGCCGTAAAAATTCAACTTGCCACTACGCCAGTTAAAATTTATGCTGTTGGTATTTTTGAAATAATTGGCGAAGATGGCACTGGTACTAACGGTACCGTTTAATCCTACGTTGCGGTTCTTTTTTGTCTTTATATTAATGATCCCTGAGTTGCCGGATGCATCATACCTGGCGGATGGCTGCGTCATGATTTCAATCTGGTCCAATTGATTGGAAGATAAGCTCTTTAAATAATTAGTCAGGTCATTCCCGCTTAAGTATGCTGGCTTATCATCAATTAATATCATCACACCCTGTTTACCTTTCAAACTGATGTTTCCGTTATTATCTACTGTTACGCCTGGTGATTTCTCAAGAACCTCCAAAGCTGATAGTCCCGCATTAGTAGGTGACGCATCCACATTAACAATGGTTTTGTCAATCCTGTTTTCAATGAGTGACCTGCTACCGGTTACTGTTACAGTGTTTAAAGTTTTAGAAGCAACTTGCAGGCTGATTTCTTTAACCAGTACACTTGTATTCGAGGCATTTATTTCAATACGTTCGCCTGGCGCAGTTGCATAACCCACCGCCTCCACCTTTATCAAATAAATTCCATAACCGATTTTATCGAAGGAATAGGCGCCCATTTCATCTGCAATGGCAATTTTAATCAACGAAGAATCGGCGCCTCTCAATAAAGACACGGTTGCGGCATCCAGGGGTTTACCGGCTGTTTTTACAACACCGGTTAATTTTCCCGTGGGTTGCTGCGCCGGTAACTGAATTTTACAAAAAAGTAAAATAAAAAAAATGGTACTTCTAATAAAGAAAACAACGTTCGATGGAATGGTAGCCACTTAAGTTCGTTTTAAATGTTAGCCCGCACACATCATACAAATTGGTTCAACTAAGATATTTTATTGATATGATTCCACTATCAAAATATGATGAGCGGAGGGCGATTATAAAAATTTTAACATTTAAGTTTAACGATGCTACTTGTGGTTAGTTACAATTTTCCGGAAATTAATTATCCCGAATGCGGAATATAGAAAAGGCAGCCAGGGTAAGCAATTGCACGCAACCTGGAAATAGATTATTTATTTATAGTTTATGCACGGGCGAAAATGATGCTTGGTTTTTGACAGTTATTTCTTTTATAACTGGGAGCAATAACCGAAGATTTTAATACTTTTATAGGTTTGACCCGGTAAATGAAGAGGCTACGATAATTAAGTGTAACCCCGTCGCATATCCAGGCAAATGATAAAGCTGATTTACAGAAATGTTAAGATTATATGATTGATAGAAAAATAGAATCGGGCAAATCAAACAATTTATCCGTTCAAAGTTGGTGTGATGGAAGTGAAGACGTTGACTGCCGAAATCTTACAGTCTTCGAAAGTCTGGCATAAATGACGCCTTTCTGTCTAAAACATGAAAAGTGGGGAACTGAAAATTACAATGGGAAGTAAAACAAATTATAATTTTGGAAAGATTATGATGAATATGCAATAACTAAAAAGTTCGAAAGTTCAATTGTTTATTAGCGGTGAAGCTAACGAAATAATGAACTTTCGAACTAACAAACGGCCAAACGATTAAAATTACAGCCTTACTTTCTGATCTCTTAATGCTTTGATCTCATCGTGTGATGACCTTAAGGTAGCTTTTTGCTGCTCTATCATTTCACGCAGGTAAGCAGGAAGATCGTCTGATTCAAGGGCCATTTTATAGGCTTTTTGCGCAGCATCTTCGCCAAACTCGCAATTACTTAATACAGTGTGCCTGTCATGTCCCGTAAATACCGCTTTAATGTCCATCCATGCTTTATAAATTTTTCCGCTGGTGGTAGTGCTCATATCCATATCCGCTCCCAGAACCTGCACCTCATTACCAAGGGCAAGCCTCACCTGCCTGCTTTGATCGATCATATTTTCAAATAACACCTTAAGATCAGTATCAGCATCTGCTAATTCCTTAATTGCGTGCTCATACCCTGTAATTCTGTCATTATTGATCTGGACCAGGTCGTTTAAAACTTCTACTGTTTCTTTTGTCGATTGCATAAACTTTTATTTAGATGCTATAAAATTTCATGCCACCGTAGTTACGAATCATAATAATTACGAAAATTTTCCACACTCTTTATAAATCGAAGATCCAACAAATTGTAATTTATAGGGGCGTTAACATGCCGTTTGCAAAAAGGTATATTATTTTTAGCCAATATCCTTACTGAAAGAATATTTCTGGCATTGCACCAAGTAAGAATTTTTCCTGGTTTAACAAATAAACACCCTTAACCAATTTACATGAAAAATTTTTTATTGACGCTCTTGTTAACTATAATCGTTACAACATCTTTCTCACAAACGTATATTTGTTTAACGCCAAGTCTTACAAATAGTGCTGGAACGCTTTCGGAAAAAGCAAATGCCTCCATTGAAATCGGCAGACAGTGGGATGTGTTTAGCCTCGGCATAGATGTGGGTAAAACCAGTTTGGCAAAAAATAAAGGAAGAGATACTACTGTTTATATGGAATTACGTCCTAATTTAAACGTATTTCAACAGGGCAAATTTACCAATACTTTTACGGCAGGTATCGGATACGTTTTTAATTCAAAGCTTGATCTGATGACAGAACTTACTTCCGGCATTGAATATGCGTTTAATTCAAAGGTACACTTCAATGTATACTTCGGGCAATATTTTTATAGCAGGAGGGTAGACGCCAGCGACGTTACTTTTTTTGGTGCTTCAGCCATGTTCTATTTTTTGCCTTCTCATCCTCATTCCTTGATCAAACCACCCGTAAAATGAATTCCCATAACATCCCAGGATAACAACAGTTTAAATCTAATCATACAGGCTACTAAAGCAATCTATGGTATCTTTACACCATGTTCGACAGGATCAACAGCTATGTATATAATTGCACTATTTTAACACAGGAAGAAATAAGTTTCTTTAATTCACTGCTGGAGTGTAAAACCATCCCCAAAAAAACAATATTATTGCACGAGGGAGAGGTATGCAATTTCGAAGCTTTTATTAACAAGGGATGCATCAGATCTTATTACCTGGACGAAAATGGTTTTGAAGTAACCCTTCAATTTGCCATTGAAGACTGGTGGGTAAGTGATATCGCCAGTTTTCATGAACACAGGCCCAGTGATATGTTCATTGAAACATTGGAAGATTGTGAGTTGCTGATGCTTTCCCCCCAAACCAAAGAGAATCTTTTGGAAAAGGTGCCAAAGCTGGAAAGAGTTTTTCGTTTACTGGTGCAACGAAACCTATCCGTTTTGCAAAGTCGCCTTTTCAAAACCATTGCCACCTCTGCACAAGAAAAGTATGTTGATTTTATAACACGATATCCCACCATACCACAACGTGTGGCACAGCATTATATCGCTTCCTACCTCGGTATCTCTCCTGAATTCCTAAGTAAGATCAGGACAAGGATGTCGAAGGAGCATTAGTCCCTTTCAATTACGAATTACGAATTACGATGGCAACCAGTAATTCGTAATTTTCTTGTCCCAGTTCAATGGACAAGTTCTTTAAGTTTCCGAAATTTACTTCCAGAAAATTAATTATAATGGACAATCAAATCTTGGGGCTGCATCACATTACAGCCATAGCAGGCAACGCAAAACGTAATTTTGGTTTTTATACAAATGTGCTTGGACTAAGACTGGTGAAGAAAACCGTGAACTACGACGATCCGGGTACTTATCATTTTTATTTTGGTGACGAAGTGGGCACTCCGGGAAGCATACTCACCTTTTTTCCATGGGAAGGCATCGCGACCGGCAAAACAGGTACGGGAATGGCAACAGATATCGGGTACTCCGTACCACAGGGAAGTCTTGAATTCTGGACCGACCGTTTCAAACAATTTAATGTAAAGCAGGAGGCTATTACTGAAATATTTGGTGAACAATTGCTTCCCTTCCAGGATCCTGATGGACTAAAAATCAACCTCGTGGTTTCTAAACAGGAAGACAACAGGAAACCATGGGAAACTACCGAAGTAACATCTGCAGTGGCAACAAAGGGTTTTCACAGCATTGTACTTACGCTGAAAAACATAAAAGCGACTGCTGAAATTCTTACTGACATTTTTGGTTACCGTTTATTGGAGCAGGAAGGAAATCGCTATCGTTTTATTACCGATGCTATGAAAAATGCTTCAATAGTAGATTTGATAGAATCGCCCAACGAAGCACCGGGTATTAACTCGGCAGGAACCAATCATCACGTGGCTTTCCGTGTTAAAGACGAAGCAACCCAAATGGCATTTCGCGAACAAATAGTGAGCAGGGGCCTGGGAATCACTCCCAAAATTGACCGTGATTATTTTTACTCTTTGTATTTCAGGGAACCGGGTGGGGTTTTGTTTGAGATAGCCACAGATAATCCGGGTTTTACTATTGATGAACCCGTTGCAGAACTGGGATCCACGCTAAGGTTACCTAAACAATATGAATCATCACGGGCAAGGATTGAAAAAGTGTTGCCTAAGCTGGTCTAAAATAAAAGGATACGAATAGAATGGATCCGGATTAATCAGCCGGTTGATTGAAAAATAAAAATATATGCATCAGAAAAAAATTATTTATGCAGGGAAGAAGCTACGTGAAGCGAAGAAAGCTTTAATTATGATTCATGGTCGTAGAGCACGTTCGGAGGATATCTTATCGCTTTCTAGGCACCTTAATGTGGAAGACTATGCCCTTCTCGCACCGCAAGCCACCAATAACACCTGGTATCCACTTTCATTTATGGCTCCACCGGCTGCTAATGAACCGTGGCTATCGTCTGCCTTGAATGTGATAAGTGAAACAGTTTCCGAGATCGTTAACAGTGGTACCGAAAAAGAAAATATTTATTTTTTAGGATTTTCGCAGGGCGCCTGTTTAACGCTGGAATATGTTACAAGAAATGCCGCAAAATATGGCGGTGTAGTCGCCTTCACCGGCGGACTGATAGGGGATAAGATCTATACAGAAAACTATGCCGGTGATTTTGGCAAAACACGCGTTTTTATAGGCAGCAGTAATCCCGACCCGCATGTGCCGGTGGTTAGGGTGCATGCAACTACAAATATTTTATTAAATATGAATGCCGATGTAACCGAGAAAGTCTATGATAGCATGGGCCATACCGTTAGCCAGGATGAAATTGATATGGCAAATACACTGGTATTTTTTGACCGTTGAGAGAAAAAGAAGCTGAATAGAACCTGGGACGTAGACAGTAGTATCCTCCCCTACTTGAATAAGGAGGGGAAGATAGCAACATCACTCTCACAAGTCTTGCAGTTTTTTAAAACTCAACTATACCTGTCATTTCTCCACGGATAAGCCGTGTTGGAATACCCTCTTTCTTCCCAGAATCCCAATTTATTTTTTGGCAGGAATTCAATCCTGCCTATCCATTTTGAACCCTTCCAGGCATACAGTTGAGGTGTGATCATTCGAACAGGGCCGCCATGTTCTTGGGGCAATGGGTTTCCTTCTACGGTATGAACCAAAAGAACGTCTGGTTTCAGGCCTTCTTCCATGGATACATTGGTAGTATATTCATCGTATCCATAACATAAAATATGCGTGGCTGATTCTTTGGGCTGAACCAGGGCCGCCAGGTCGAGGAGCCTTACTCCCTTCCATTTGATATTTAATTTCGACCATGTAGTAACACAATGAAAATCGGAAACATCGTCTGTTTGAGGCAGCGCTAAAAAATCTTCCCAATTGAGAGTGACCGGATGATCCACTTCACCATCTATAATCAACCTCCAATTTTCCAAAGATATGTCAGGTTGAATGCCGAGATCCAATACCGGCCATTTTTTAGTGATGGTTTGGCCTATCGGTACTACCGGCATACCGTGTCGGTTTTGATTTCCTGAACCCAATGGTTTGTTATCCGCAACAGAAGGAGTGAGCCTGATTTTTTCTTCAAAACGAGCCTTTAGCTTCATGCGAGCTTCAACAATTCTCTTTAATTTTTCTGCTTCTTCCATAAATGGCTTTCAGCTGTCAGCTATCGGCTGCCAGCTTTGTTTTAGATTGCTTACCTGTTATGCTAATATAGTAATTAAAATATCAAATTTTTTGAATTGTAATTTAGAAAAATGAGGGAAATTCAAAGATTACAAAATCTTATAACCGATAGCTGATAGCCATCACCGCACCGGGGTGCTATATCGACCTACAAAATAATTTTTTAATACTTCCAGTCTCATTTTATTGCCTTTGGCCGAAACCATTTTGTATGGTTTGAATGCTTTCTTTTTATCCAGGAAGCCGATAATGCAGGAGATCTTTTCTTCGCCAGGTTTAACCTGAACTTGTGGCCAGATACCAAAATTGGGAATTCTGAGCGTATCTGTTGCGAACACTGCCTCATAATGCATATGCATGATGTATTCAAAAGTGAGCCCCGTTTCATAAATATCTACCCCAAAGCTGCGTTCCAGTTTAGGATCGTTTACAGGTACCAGGTACGAAGCGACTGGTTTCTTGCTAACTACTTTTCTTTTTTCAGGAACAGTATCCATAGTTATATGGAATGTAGTATCCGTAGTTTTTTTACCTTCTACGGCAGTATCATCACTGCAGGAAGTAAGATATAGAAGAACTGCCAGGTAAATATATTTCATGCAACAGGTTTGTTTTGTCTATTTTGAAGCGGTCCAAAATATGGCATTCTGAAAGATAGTAGTATAAACTTTATTATCAAATAAATCCGGCGAATGGCCCATAAATATGTAAATATTGCGTGCTATATAATTTGTATTGGACCAGATAACCGGGTGGTCGCCCATCGTTATCGTGGAAGCCGGTGTATAGGAAGATTCATCCACAGTCGCAATCACTTGCACATTGCTCCTTGGTCTCTTATTATAAATATACCATTCGTCTTTTTTAATAACAAATGAAGCGGGCACGCCCTTCATTACCGGATGATTCCGCAGTTCTATACGCACGTTGGCTTCTGCAAAACCTGCAATATAATTTACATACCTGATGCCGCCCATGAATTTGGAGAACCACTGCCACATGGAGTACCCATCAAATTCACCCAGCAGGCTGGCATGATGAAAACAAATCCATCCACCTCTT
>JBDSBP010000093.1:0-22935 GCA_039921525.1 Chitinophagaceae bacterium
AGAGCGCCGTCGTCTGCTCGCGATTCAGGTAGGTCCCAATTAAATTGCAAAAATAATAACATGTAATCCAATGCTAAGTATCAAACGATAAAAAATTTATCATCGTTCCAGTTTGCCACGTTGGCAATTATATAATTAGAGATCTCGTGATAGGATCGTTCGTCACTAATGATATGTTCATAATAATCACGTTGCCATAATTTACACATTATTTCATTTCTTGATTTAAATATGGCTAAGCATTCATTTGCTACTAATGATTTGTACGCTCCGATTATATCCCCAATTGTTGCGGCATCCCTGGTTTCCACCAGGTCGGGGGCAAGACCTGCTCCTACAAAGAATTCATTTATTACAATTATCCCATGCATATGATTAGGCATGATTTGAAATTCATCCAATTCAATATTCGGAAAACGACCCAATAAGTTCAACCATCCGTCATACGCAATTATGCCAAATTCATTTAATACCATTTCATTATTTTCAATTTCACCAAATCTGCATTTCATGTATTTGCAACAAATTGTAATATAATAAACACCTGCCTGAGAATAATCATATCCTGTTAAGCGGACAGATCTGCGGTGATGAACTCGAGGATTATATTTCTGTTTAGGTTTCAATTATTAAATACAGTTGTCTCAAATAGAACTGTGAGTTTAATTGAAATTATGCGTTACGAATAGGATGTTATAACGGTATTTTAAATTTGCGTGAGACGAGGATTGCCCAGACCGAATATGTTAAACATTGTCCGACTATTCCACGATGCAAAAGGGAAACGTTATCCGACGAATCGACTATTCCCCGGTGTAAAAGGGCGGAGACAAAACCCCGCCCCTATACACGCCGTTTTTATGAAAGCTAAAGGTTTCATCAAACCCCTTCCGTCAATCTATTAATATTCTTTCCAATAGCCACCTTATCTGTACTTGATTTTGCCAGGCTCAATGATATCTGAAAATGTTGCAGTGCTTTTGTATTGTTTACATCAGAATAGAGGTTACCCAATAATGAATGATATAGATGATTACCAGTCAGACTTAATTTTTCGGCTTCAAGGATAGCTTCTTCTTTCCCATTTGCTTTAGCCAGGGCATATGTTCTGTTAAGTGCGGCAATGGGCGAATATTCCAGTTGAAGTAATTTATTATAAAGCTGCAAAATATTTTCCCATTTTTCAGTAGTATCCAATTTATGAGTATGCCAGTAGGCAATGGCTGCTTCCAGGTGATATTTTGATAATTTATTTCCCGTTGACGACAACTTTAAATAATATTCACCCCGATCAATTAATTCCTTATTCCAGAGATTCGTGTTTTGATCTTCGTATAAAATTATTTCGCCATTTTGGTCAATCCTTGCTTCAAATCTTGATGCATGGAAACACATCAGGGAAAATAAAGCATTTACCTCGGGCCTGTTGGCATTCTCATTTTCTATAAGTAAAAGGGTTAATCGCATAGCCTCAATGCAAAGGTCTTTTCGCAAACTGCTATTTTGGGAAGAGGAATAATATCCTTCATTAAACAATAAGTATAATGTTGTTAAAACAGTCACCAACCTTTTGTTGATATCTGTAAGAGTGGGTTGTTCAATTTTTACTTTTTCTGAGCGCAGTTTTTCTTTGGCACGGTTAAGCCTTTTGTAGATAACATCCTTATTAGTTAAAAAAGCGTCAGCAATTTCATCAATACCAAAGCCACATAGTAAATTCAAGGATAGTCCGATCTGCGATTCGATTGATATGCAGGGATGACAGATCGCAAACATCATTGCCAATTGACTGTCATTAATATTCTGCGTTGACAAATCAATTTCTATTTCTTCTGAAACGGAAGTAATATATTGAACTCCTTTTGAAACTTTTTGAGCAAAAAGGGTATTACGTTTTAAGTAATCCTTGGTTTTATTTTTAGAAACAGTGTAAAGCCAGGCGGTAGGATTCTCCGGCAATCCTTTGAGGCCCCATAGTTCTGTCGCTAGAAGAAAAGTATCGCTTACAATGTCTTCTGCAACTTCAATATGTTCTATACCAAACAATTTGCAGAGTACGGAGACAATTTTCCGGTATTCCGTTCTAAATAAGTGAGGTATTAGTTCCGTAGTTTTCATAAACTAAAATGCCCCCGCAATGTACGGAGGCATTTTTAATATACTAGCTATTCTCATCCATTGGCACAATTGCCCGTACTTCTACATTACCCTTAACAGTAAATACCGGGCAGCCTTTGGAAAGTTCCGCTGCTTCATCAAGTGAATTGGCTTTTATAATAATATAACCCCCGATCGCTTCCTTGGTTTCAACATAAGGACCATTGGTTATAACATTATCCGGCTTCAGCACTCTTCCTTCTTTCGCCAGCCTGTTACCTGAACTCACTAATTTGTCCTGTGCTGCAAGGCCACCCATCCAATCCTGCCAATGCTTCATCCATGCCTGCATTTGCTCTGGTGATTGATAAACTTCCGTATCAACACTATCTGTTCTGAAAACCAATAAGAATTCTTTCATTTTTTGTAAATTTTATTGTTAAACAAGAATAACGAATGAGTTATTTTAATTGGACAGATTTTAAAGAACTTTTTAGCGCTATATCATTGCGATTTAAAATTTGAAGTTAGGAAAGCCTTATCAATCATTCATTTATTTCGCGAAAAATCAGTAACCATCCTATACCTTATAGTCTGAACCGCTGATAGAAATGAGGAAATGATGTATATGATAAATACGAAGGGAATATCACCGAGAATATCAAATGGGTGATTCCACCCTTTTTGGAAAGACCAACATTTGTATTTTAGTTAATGCAATTGTTAAGTTGTAAACTTTAGGTTTAATGATAAACGATCAATACAAATACTCTGATATTACAGCCAAAATAATTTTCTTTGTAGAAGAAAAAATTATGGTAGAATTAAAAGCAATTATTCAACTCGAAAAAGTAAATATAGCCCAAACTTTAAATTACCTGGAAGCATATAAAATGGAAATAGGCTTGCTTATCAATTTTGGTAATACCAAGTTAGAGTTTAAGAGACTTACAATCCAACACAAACTGGACCGCTGATGGAAGTGATTAAGAGATTTTTATGAGTACCAGCGGTTCGGTTAAAAAATTTAAGAAATAAATATCCGTTTTGTCATAAAATCAAAAACAATCCCTTAATCATTTCCATCAGCGGTTCAGACAATAACCTCCTAGCATCCATACACACATACTCAAAACAATCCCTTAATCATTTCCATCAGCGGTTGAGACAATAACCGATCCCAATGGATATTTTACTCTATTTCATTGCCCCGTAGATTAACCAAAAATTCAACTCCAACGAATCAACCTCTACAAAAATCAAAATGGGTATATTTGAATCTGATATAGATAGTATTGAAAAACTATCACACCACCAGGTTTTAAAGATTAAAAAAGTCACAATATGGAAAGTAACCGTAGAAGCTTTATTAAAAAAACCGCGACAGGAGCTGCCGCCATTTCAATCGGCCGTATTTTACCGGGGTTCAGTGCCAAAAGTTACGGCAATATATCAGGGGCAAATGAAAGGATTAAAGTGGCCATGATGGGCGTCAACAGCAGGGGAGCCGCATTGGCCAAAAATTTTGCACGGCAAACAAATTGTGAAATAATGTATGTGTGTGATGTTGACTCACGCGCGGCGGCAACCTGCATAGATAACGTGGAAAAATTGCAAAAGAAGCGCCCTAAAGACATGCCGGATTTCAGAAAAGCACTGGCAGACAAAGACGTAGATGCGCTGGTGATCGCCGCACCTGACCACTGGCATGCGCCGGCCGCCATTATGGCTTCGGCAGCTGGCAAACATGTATATGTAGAAAAACCATGTAGTCACAACCCACATGAAGGGGAGATGCTGGTTGCCGCCAACACCAAATACAAAAATGTTATCCAAATGGGTAACCAGCGCAGATCATGGCCCAATGTTATTGCAGGCATCGCCGAATTACATGCAGGCGTAATTGGCAGGCCATATTTCGCAAAAACGTGGTATACTAATAACAGGCTCTCCATAGGCAAAGGGAAACAGGTTACGGTACCCTCCTGGTTAAATTATGACCTTTGGCAGGGACCGGCTCCTCGCCGCCCGTACCAGGACAATATGCTTCATTATAACTGGCATTGGTTCTGGAACTGGGGAACCGGCGAAGCCTGTAATAACGGAATACACAGTGTGGACCTGGCGCGACTGGGATTAGGAGTGGACTATCCCTCGCGAGTAAGCGCCGCGGGTGGTCGTTACCGTTACCAGGATGACTGGCAAACACCCGACACCCACGTGATTACCATAGAATTTAAAAATAACGCCTGTATAGCCTGGGAAGGACGCAGTTGTAATGGTCGCTCCGTAGAAGGTGCCGGCGTCGGCGTAATATTCTACGGAGAAAAAGGCTCTTTGATGATAGGTAACAATGACTATTCCATCTACGATCTCAATAATAAACTGGTAAAGGAAGTAAAAGATAACAAGGTTGTAGATACTCAAAACCTCGTTAGTCCTTTGGACGAACTAGATGCATTACATATCCGTAACTTCTTTGATGGCATCAGCAAGGGCACCAACCTTTATTCACCTATCCTTGGAGGTTTTCAAAGCACGTTACTTTGCCAGTTGGGAAATATTGCACTTCGTTCCGGTAAAACCCTGAATATTGATCCGACCAATGGACATATTGTGAATGATGCCGCAGCCAATAAATTCTGGAAGCGGGAATATCAGCCGGGTTGGGAGCCTAAGGTGTAAGCTGTGAGGTATGAGCTGTGAGGTATGAACAAAAACAAGTGATGAAAAAACATTAACGTACGCAAAAACTTAGTAAATCAGTTAATTCAAAATAGATGCGAGACACTATCAATAGATTAAAGAATGGCCCTTCAGACTTGATAAGCATATTCCCATTGTTATTGTCGGAGCATATCTGAATCATAAACAATGGAAAATATAGACATAGCTTATAAGAATTTATTACAACCTTCTGATGCTTTGATTGCAGATATAATTAAATTGAAGGGAGACATCATTATCCTTGGTGTTGGAGGGAAAATGGGTCCCGGTCTTGCCAGGGTTGCAAAGCAGGCGGTTGATAAAGCCGGCGTAAAAAAGAGAATCATTGGTGTTGCGCGTTTTTCTGAACCTGGTTTACAAAACCAGTTAAACCAGGAAGGTATTGAAACCATCTCTGCTGATTTACTGCAGGATGACCCCTTGCAGGCACTGCCAGACGTTGAAAATGTACTTTACCTGGCGGGAACAAAGTTCGGTACAACTGGTAATGAATCTTTTACCTGGGCCATGAATGCATACCTGCCCGGACGTGTTGCGGAAAAATTTAAAAACTCCCGCATAGTTGCATTCTCTACCGGCAATGTGTATCCCATGGTGCCGGTTGTAGGCGGAGGAGCCACCGAGGAACTGTCACCTGAACCAAACGGCGAGTACGGGCAGTCCTGTCTTGGCAGGGAACGTATTTTTCAATATTTTGCTGCCAAAAATAAGACACCCCTATTAATCTACCGGTTGAACTATGCCAATGATGTCTCTTATGGTATACTGATGGAATTAGCCAAATCTGTCAAAGAAAAAAAACCAATTGACCTCGCTATGGGAACGGCAAACGTAATCTGGCAGGGAGATGCAAATGAAATAGCCATCCGGTCGTTGCATCATTGCAGCGTACCTGCAAAAATTCTAAATGTTACGGGTCCTGAAATTGTATCATTGCGATGGCTTGCCGAACAGTTTGGCAAGCTGCTAGGTGAATCACCGGTATTTATTAATGAAGAACAATCCACTTCGTTTTTATCCAATGCGGCCGAATCATTTAAACTATTTGGCTATCCGAAAATAACGCTGAAACAAATGATGGAAATAGTACTGCAATGGCTGGTTGAGGGAGGAAAAACAATAAACAAACCAACGCATTATTCCGAAAGAAAAGGAAAATATTAATATTTACCATGAAGCATACATTATCTGCTGAAGTGAAACAATTATTACAAGAGGGCACTGTTATACCGGCTCACCCGTTGGCATTAACCCAGGGCCTTCACATAGATGAAGACAGGCAACGGGCACTCACACGGTATTATATAGCCGCTGGGGCAGGAGGTGTGGCCGTTGGCGTTCATACCACGCAGTTTGAAATTAGAAAACCGGAGATAAATCTTTTCGAACCCGTATTGAAAATAGCTGCAGAGGAAATTGAAAAGGCTGTATTAAAACGTCCATTTATAAAGGTGGCTGGTATATGCGGACCCACTGCTCAGGCACTTAAAGAAGCTGAACTGGCGATTAAATATCGTTATCACCTGGGGCTGGTAAGCAACGGTGGTTTATCGGATTATACAGAAGCAGATCTCATCAAACGATCAGAAGCCATCGGAGAAATAATTCCTGTTTTTGGTTTCTATCTTCAACCGGCTGCAGGCGGACGTTTATTAAGCTATGAATTTTGGCGTGACCTGGTAGAAATCCCTGGTGTATGCGCTATAAAAATTGCCGCATTTAACCGGTACCAGACACTTGATGTGGTAAGAGCCGTTTGCAATTCCGACAGAAAAAATGAAATAGCTTTATATACCGGTAATGATGACAATATTGTAGCGGATTTGCTTACATCATACCAGTTTACTATTAACGGTGAAAGGGTAGAAAAAAAGTTTGTGGGAGGACTACTTGGTCACTGGTCAGTGTGGACTAAAAACGCCGTAGAACTTTTACAGGAAATCAAACACTGTATCAACGATAATTATACCGGCATGGAAAAATTATTAACCAAAGGAATTGAAGTAACGGATATGAATGCGGCAATCTTTGATTCAAATAATGGCTTCCATGGCTGTATTCCCGGCATTCATGAAATTTTACGCCGGCAGGGTTTGCTAAATGGCAGATGGTGTTTAAATCCAAAGGAAGAACTTTCTTCGGGCCAGATGGAAGAGATAGACCGTGTTTGTAAAGCATATCAGGCACAGACAGACGATGAATTTGTAATGCAGTTTCTAAATCAACAGGATAAATATATATCTGTAGTGAATTAATCCCTATTAGTTATGTTAAAGGAGGAGATACAAAAATTAGCAACTGACATCCATTCCCAGGTAATTAAAGATCGAAGGCATTTGCATGCTCACCCGGAATTGTCGTTCCAGGAATTTGAAACCTCCGCTTTTGTTAAGAGCCGACTGGATGATATGGGCATTCCCTGGCTATCCCTCGCCGGTACCGGTATAGTAGCTTTGATAAAGGGAGAATTACCATCAGAAAAAGTAATTGCTTTGCGTGCAGATATAGATGCATTGCCCATTACTGAAAGCAACCAGGTGGAATACATTTCACGGAACGATGGTGTAATGCATGCCTGCGGTCATGATGCACACACTTCTTCCCTTCTTGGAACCGCCTTTATTTTGCAGTCTCTTAAAAATAAATTAAGTGGCACTATTAAATTGATCTTCCAGCCGGGAGAAGAAAAACTTCCCGGGGGCGCAAGCCTTATGATCAAAGCAGGCGTTTTAGAAAATCCCAAACCTTCAGCGCTAATCGGACAGCATGTTTCGCCCTTGCTGGATGTCGGAAAGATAGGTATCCGTAAAGGAAAATTTATGGCGTCTATGGATGAACTCCTTGTTACCGTTCATGGTAAAGGCGGCCATGGCGCGCAACCGCATCTGAATGTTGATCCTGTTATCATCACTGCTCATATTATCATCGCCTTGCAACAAATTGTAAGCCGCATGGCTAATCCAACTCTGCCAACTGTTTTGTCTTTTGGAAAGCTGGTAGCAAATGGTGCTATTAATATTATCCCTGATTCAGTTTATATGGAAGGAACCTTCAGAACCCTGGATGAAAACTGGCGTGATGATGCACACATAAGAATGAAAAAGATGGCTAAAAATATTGCAGAAGGTATGGGCGGAAGCTGCGATTTCAAGATTAACAGGGGCTATCCTTACCTGGTAAATGAAGAGAAACTTACAAAACAGGTACGCATTGATGCAGAAGAATATTTGGGCAAAGAAAACGTAACAGAACCAGACACATGGATGGCTGCCGAAGACTTTGCCGCATATTCACAAGTTACAGATACCTGTTTCTATGTTCTTGGAATAAGAAATAAAGAAAAAGGGATTGTGTCTTCTTTGCATAATCAAACATTTAACATAGATGAAAGTGCCCTTTCTGTAAGCACCGGGTTGATGGCTTACCTGGCGGTGCAACAATTAATGGCCTGATTGAACTACCGTTAGTATTAACAATATCACCTATCCACATAGTTTAAAAATTCTCCAGCTTCTGCTAGCGCTTTTTGGCCTATACTTTTCAGGTAAATAAAATGATTTATAACTGCGACGCTATCCTTTTCCTGCAAGACATGCTCTTCAATATAATTCAGCGTATCATCAAGCTTTTTGGTAAGACCCATGAAAGAAACAGACGTTTTCATGTTATGAGCAATTTGCTTACAGTCCTCATAGTTCTCCTTATCAAGGGCAACCTCGAAAGCCTGTAGTTCCCCGGGAAACTGTGTTACAAACTGTTCCATCATTGCTTTCTGAAAGGATTTATTCCCCCCGCTTAATTCCTGCAGATAGTGCATGTCGATCGTTGCAAATACCGGTGCCGATGAAACGGGTCTATCACACAAATCATTCGGTAATTCTTTCGTCATCCTTTCTATGATAGCGTATAATTCTTTTTCATTGATCGGCTTGGAAATATATTCATTCATACCATAACTAAGACACTTCTCACGTTCGCCAGCCATTGCATGGGCTGTTAACGCCACAATAGGGATAGTGAGATGCAATTCATTCCGTATAATCTGCGTAGCCATATAGCCATTCATCTCCGGCATTTGAATATCCATTAATATCAAATCGTATCGATGCGCCTTTACTTCTTCTATAGCTTCAGCGCCATTTTGAGCTACCCTGATTTGCATGTCCGCTTCCGTAAGCAGGTGTCTCATTAAATTTTGATTCATCACATTATCTTCCACAACTAAAATTACAATGTCTTTGCCCGGCATTCGGGGTAATTCTTCCACTTTAATCTTACTCTCCGCTAACCGGGTTTCTTGTTTTACTACCAGGTAAGGAATGGTAAAAATAAATTCACTTCCTTTGCCTTCCGCGCTATTTACTGTGATGTTTCCCTTCTGTAATTCTACCAATTGCTTTACGATAGTCAGGCCAAGACCGGTGCCACCGTATTTTCGCGTAGTATCCTCATCAGCCTGGTTGAACCGTTCAAAAACATGCATTATCATATTTTTCGAAATACCAATGCCAGTATCTCTTATGGAGAAGGAAAGATAGATGATCTCCTCTTCCTTTTTGTAATTAGATACCGCCACTGTAATTTCTCCTGAATCGGTAAACTTTATAGCGTTGCCCACCAGGTTAACAAGAATTTGCGTTAATCGTACTGCATCTCCTTTTAACACTTCCGGAATATCACTCGCTGTTGTAACTATTAACGAAATTTTTTTATCTTTCGCCTTTTCTATAAACATCGTCTGAACTGAGTGCAGCAAACCCTTTAAGTTAAACAGGCCAGACTCAATACGCATCATCCCGGCTTCTATCTTTGAAAAATCAAGTATGTCATTAACGATGGTAAGAAGATTTTCACTGGCATTTTTGATAGAACTAGTAAACTCTCTTGATTTGACATCTAAACCTTGCTTTTGCAGTATAGATATAAAGCCAAGAATCGCATTCATGGGTGTACGAATTTCATGGCTCATGTTAGCCATGAAGTTTTCCTTAATGCTGGCGGCCTCTTTTACTCTTTTCTCCGATTCGTTTAACTGTTTGATAAGTGATGCCTGAAGGGTAACCTTTTTATTGATATACCAGAAAGCATAAATGCTTGCAATAATTGCCAGTACAGCTAAAGTGACTCCCCATTTTTTTGCTTCTTTCGCATTTTGATCTGCTAGCTGAATAAGGCTTATTAAATGATCATCTTTGGCGGTGATTAATTCATTTGATATCGCTACTATTTTACTTGAAAGGGTATCTGCTTTTTTGTGAGCCAGTATTACATCTGAATTTGCCTGGGCATTCTTTAAAATACTATCTAGTTCTATTTTGTAGCACTGCAGCAACGCAGTTAGCGGCTGGTCCAGTTCATTCAACTTCTGCCTGGTATCTTTATGAATCGTTATTTGTTTTAAGTATGCGAGTTCTTGCAATACCGTATCTATATGCCTAGCCATGTTTTCTCTTCCTCCCCTTACATTCTGGCTGATCATTTTTCTTTTTTCATCTGATATAACATTTAGGTCTTCGATAAGATCCTGTATTTTAGTTTTCAGTACAAACTCAGACAACAATTCCTGGTTACCGGTTATAAGGTTATTAATATTACTATTTGAACTGTATTGAAGAAATACCACCAGCACTATGGTAACGATAAAAATGCTCAGGATATAAAGCATGAATCTTAAATTGACCATATCAGCTATTAAAATGGTTAGTCTTTATTTCCTAAGTTACCACTTTTAGAGTGCGCCTTAAAAGACTTTAAATAGAAAAGAAAAAATAAGAATATAAAACAGGCCATGCCCGCTACGAGCGCAATAATTACCATCTTATTAGCCCCGTGTCCTGACTCGTACAATAAAAAATATGTGATCACAACCAGCAGTAAAGTGTTAAAGATTAATAATATCGTAAATTTCACTTTCATTTTAAATAAATAAGGGCCGCATAGACATGCAGCCCGATTACTAAAACTAACTGCATATGAGAACAAAAACTTTTATACTATTTTCTTAATCTATTCTTCCGCTAAGCTACAATGTTAAAACCAACGAGGGTGGAGTCATACGCCCATTGGGCAATAATGGAAGATAAAAAGGCATTTTTAACCGATCAATAACCTTATATTTTTTTAATGCGACTAAATTATATTTAATCTCCTATTTAAGATGCTTCTATATGCATCTGCAACAGGGATGGTTTTTGAATTAATAACAATTACTCCTTCTTCAATTTTATCAATCTTATTTAAAGCAACAATAAAGGATCGGTGCGTCCGGAGGAACTTCTCAGGCGGAAGTTTGTCTTCCACTGCCCTTAATGTAGTATGAACGGCATGAAACTTTTGAGCAGTATACACTTTCACGTAATCGCCCATAGCCTCCAAAAATAGAATATCGTCGATCAAAATTTTTTTAAGAATACCATTGTCGCGTATGAACACAAATTCCTTCTCACCAATGGATACATCTTGTTTAGAGCTACCATAAATTTCCCGCACTTTTTCAATTGCCTGTAAAAAACGAACAACCTTTACCGGTTTTAAGATATAATCTGCTACATTCAGTTCGAAGGCATCGAAAGCGTATTCTTTTTTGGAAGTGATGAAAACAATGATAGGCCTCTTGTCCTTAAGATGTCGCGTAAGTTCCAGTCCGGACATTTGGGGCATTTCAATATCAAGAAACAATAGATCAACAGGTTGTGTTTGAAGAATATTATAAGCTTCCATAGCTGAACTGCATTCTGCTATAACGTTTAAGTCACTCACCTGGCTTGCTAATTCTTTCATGGCAATAAGGGCCATCTTGTTATCATCTACAATTAAACAATTCATTGTTCAAATTTCTTGAATTTTTCTTTAATAGGAAGATAAAAGTAGGAACAGGTGTGGAATGAGGTTTGAGGTATGATGTTTGAGATGAGCAAACGGCAATATCTATTAAACAAATATGGTCAGCACATGTAGAAGATCTCTTTGTCTTTCATACCATCAAGCCTCATATCTAAAACCCCATACCTCACACCTCACTCAACGACATCTTTTGCCCATCTGGCTATTCCTTCTTATTATCAACCACTACGCAAAGTAATTTTACATCCTGAAATCAAATTATAAAATTTCAAAAACAAGCAAAATGAAAAAGTTAATAATTTCTACCGTTGTGCTGCTTTTTACTGCAGCAACATTACATGCCCAGTTAAATGAAGTATCCATGAGTGCAGATAACAAAACACCCAACACGGATGTAAGGAATAATAAAAAGGAAAAAAGGGAAGAGAGAAGAGAATTAAGAAAACTGGAAGGCAAGGAAGTAAGCTATCAATCCAAACAAAATTTCTACGTTAATTTTGGAGATGTACCAAATGTAACCTGGCAAAGATCTTCCTACTATGATGAAGCACATTTTACAAAGGACAACAAGGAAATGACCGCCTTTTACGATAACGATGGAAAGCTGGTAGGTACCACAACTCCAAAAACATTCGCAGATTTACCAGCCAGCGCCCAAAAGCTAATTACAAAAAGATATAAAGGCTATGAAGTGGAAAGAGTAATTTTCTTTGATGACAATGAAGCGAATGATACGGACATGCTTTTATACGGTAACCAGTTTGATGATGCTGATAATTTCTTTGTGGAGCTTAAAAAAGATAACCAACAAATTGTGTTACATTCAGATATGTTGGGGAATGTATCTTTCTTTAAGCAGTTGAATTAGTGATGGTGGGGTTCTGAGGGTCAAGTCCGCGACAATCAAAAATCGAGACGTTGACCTTATGTTTGAGACGTTGACTTCGGAAGTCAACGTCTCAATTTTGGCTGTTCTTGCTTAAACTCCGCAAGTTTCGGGTTGTTTAACAGTTGAGTGATGGCTAGTTTTGTGTAGTAAATAATCAATTATGAAAATACAGGAACAAACAGATTACGACAGGATAGCAGAAGCTATCCATTATATTAATACACATTTCAAAGAACAACCCAATTTAGAAGAAGTTGCAGAAAAAGCGGCATTAAGTCCTTTTCATTTCCAGAGGTTATTTACCGAATGGGCAGGAGTAAGTCCAAAAAAATTCTTGCAATATATAACAGTAGCTTACGCAAAAAATATGTTGAAAGAAAATGTTGCTACCTTGTTTGATACTGCGCTCGAAACCGGGCTCTCCGGTACAGGTAGACTGCATGATCTTTTTATCAACATCGAAGGAATGACACCCGGTGAATATAAAAATGGCGGTGAAAATCTAAACATCAATTATAGTTTTGCTGAAAGCCCTTTTGGAATTATGCTGGTGGCTTCAACCTCTAAAGGCATTTGTCATATTGCTTTTGCCGATGATGCCAATGATTCTCTACAGGTATTAAAAGCAACGTTCCCAAACGCTCGTTATACACAAATGGTTGATATGTTACAGCAAAATGCCATGTTCATTTTCACGCATGATTGGAGCAAACTTAACCAGGTTAAACTGCACTTAAAGGGAACGGCTTTTCAATTAAAAGTGTGGGAAACACTTTTGAAAATTCCGATGGGCAAACTCACTACCTATGGAAAGATAGCAAAACAAATTCAGTTACCCAATGCTTCACGAGCCGTAGGCACCGCTATTGGTAGTAATCCTGTAGCGTTTTTAATTCCCTGTCATCGCATTATACAGTCAACAGGCGTATTTGGTGGATACCATTGGGGAACTATTCGCAAGAGCGCAATGATTGGCTGGGAAGCCGCACAAACTCATAAACAATAGCACGACACCAGATGAAAAAAATAATTGAAAAGATAAGATCCATTGACTGGCAAACTGTTACGGATGCCATGCATGAAAAGGGGTACGCCCAGGTATCAAAATTTTTGCCGGATGGTGATTGCGATATTTTGATAAAAGATTATAACAACCCGTCTACTTATAGAAAAACAATTACGATGGAGAGATATCGTTTTGGATTGGGTGAATATAAATATTTCCAGTACCCTTTGCCTGACACCATTCAAATAATTAGAAACGAGATCTATCCCAAACTGGTGCCCATAGCGAATACCTGGATGGATGTGCTACATATTGAAAAACAATTCCCCGCAAACCTGGATGAGCTGCAAAAAATTTGCCAGGATAATCATCAGACAAAACCGACAGTTCTTATCTTGAAGTATGGTAAAGGAGGGCATAACACATTACACCAGGATTTATATGGCGAGATATTTTTCCCTATTCAATTAGTGTTATTCCTGAATGAGCCGGATGAAGATTATACTGGTGGCGAATTCGTATTAATACAACAGACTCCGAGGGCGCAATCCAAAGCCATTGTTTTAAAACCACGCAAAGGTGATATTCTTATGTTCACTACAAACTTTAAACCAGTAAAAGGCAGCAAGGGTTACTATAGAGTGAACATGAAACATGGTGTAAGTGAGGTGCATGGGGGAGAACGTCATACTGCAGGAATTATTTTTCATGATGCGCTGAACTAATCGTATGGTTGCACATAGTTATATAAGCCAACGCCATCTGCGTAAGCAAATAAAAAATGGAGTAATCTGCTATGGTGGAAATATAAAACTTAAAATTTATGGACGGCTGAATTGCGCATCCGGCAAACGTTTGAAGAAAATGAACCGTATCTTTTTTCATTCGTTATCAGAAGCTATTCAACAGGGCTATCGTCCCTGCGGGCATTGTATGAAAACTGAATATAAAAATTGGAAAGATGACATTATTCGACAATGAAAAAATAAATAACTTGTTACCTTATGATGGAACCGTTCAATATTTCGGGAAAGCTTTATCACCTAAGGAAGCTGCTGTGTATTTTGACAGCCTCCTCAATACCGTTGAATGGAAAAATGATGAAGCAGTAATTTTTGGCAAACATTATATCACCAAACGCAAGGCCGCCTGGTATGGGGATTCCAGTTTTTCATATACTTATTCTAACACCACCAAGCAGGCTTTGGCCTGGACGAGTGAACTTTTATCACTTAAAAGACTTGTGGAACTGCTTACATGTTCCTCATTTAATTCCTGTCTTCTGAATTTATACCACAACGGAGATGAAGGAATGGCCTGGCATAGTGATGATGAAAAATCATTAGGTAGAAATACTGCCATAGCATCCTTTAGTTTGGGAGCTGAGCGTAAGTTTTCGTTTCGTCATAAAAAGACTAAAGAAACAATTTCTCTTTTATTGGAAGATGGAAGTCTATTGGTGATGAAAGATGCGACCCAAACGAACTGGTTTCACTCGTTGCCGAAGTCGAAGAAGATCATGCAACCAAGGATAAATTTAACTTTTAGAACATTTGTTGTATAGTAAAATATAGATAAGTTGACTGGGAAGGAGGTTAATAAACTTGCGAGAGTGATCGCCTGGCTTCCCCTCCTTTTTCAAGGGGACGCTGCTATCTTCCCCTCCTTTTTCCATTAGATTTATATTCCGCAGCGAAGCGCGGAATCCAACGGGGGTGGTTACCACCGGTGTACCCGACATATATTGTATTAGCCATTGCAACTTAGGTTATTATGCAACATCTCGCAGCAACCTCCTTGAATAAGGAGGGAAAGATTGTGCGATCACTCTCACAGGTTTTTCAACAAGCAAATTAATCCACTCCCATCAAAATATTCTCAAGCTGCGCTATCCTCTGCATCGAAGGTTTACTTGTAAAAATCCCCGCATCAGATCCATATCGCATGCCTCTTACAAATAAATAAATCACCCCTCCAAACTGCGTTTCATAATCAAATTCAGCCATCCTGCTTTCCAGGTATTTCTTTGCGGCCAACGTGTAGATAAGATATTGCAAATGATAATTACTCTCATTCATTGCCAATGCCAATGCATCAGCGGTATAATCTTCGGTTGTAGGTCCCAGGTAGTTTGACTTCCAGTCAAGGATATAGTAACGACCAAGATGCTCGAAAAACAAATCCATTTTACCATTCATGATGCCTTCCAGTTGCCGGCTGTTTAGATCCTGGAATCCTTTTACCGTTACATTCGACCATTCATTAGAAAGATTATTAAGCGTATCAGCAATAAATTCCGGTACAGGTAAGTCAAATTCAAACTCGGCAATGCGTTTGTTGAAATCCACAGCGGCAAGATTAAATCGAACTCCACTAATCAAAATGTCTGTATTAAATACATGCTGTAATAATTGTTGAAGCATGGGAAGGTATAGCTCCTGTTGTCCCGGCACAAAACGACGGATGGCTTCTTCCAACACCCTCGTCCACCGTTTCTCATCAGCGAAATTACTGTTTTCAAAAATATAATGCAGCAGGTTACCTGTTTTCGCGCCCCGCTTCAACGTATGCAGGATAAAGGTTTCATAAGCATCTTCATATTTATATGAACGGGTACGCAAAGCTATATCTCCTTTTGCAGCCAGCATGGTATAGCTCATTTTCCGCCAGTTTTGTTCTAACAGGCTGAAGTGTACCGGTTCTTTTGTGAGAACGGGTTCTGTTGATTTAATTTTTCGGTAAGGTTGTTCCGGTATTGAAGGAATGCCCTGTTCAAAATGGATAAGATGAGGTTCAGCAGTATTTAAGGCATGCAAAAAAGTAGCCAACGTAGAACTCTTAAAGTATTCGTTTCTAAAAATAAAACACTTATACACAGCTCGTGTAATAGCCACGTACACCAGTCGCCGATTTTCCTGTTCGGCTTGCCGACTATACCAGGCTTGCTGATTGCCGTTAACACGGGCTTTCTCAACCCCGGAATATTCCCCTGTGTCGGGATTTCGGAAACTAAAAAAATCATGTTTGGAACTTACCTCAATATCAAGGAATGGAGCCAGCACAATATTATATTCCAGTCCTTTACTTTTGTGAATAGTAACAATTTTAACAGCTTCTTCATCACTTTCTACTCGTTGCAGGTATTCGTCTCCTTCATTTACCATACCATTTAGGCCCCGCTTCAGCCATGATATAAGCTCTACCATGGAGAGGTTTTTTCTACTTTGTACCTGGTGTAATATTTCTGCAAGCTGGAACAGGTTGGTCATGATGCGTTCGCCACTTTCAGTGTGTCCCTGGAGCAGTACCATCCTTACACCAAAGTCGGTAACGAAATTCATCAATGCCGTATAGACGCCATCCCGTTGCCATCTTAATTTATAACTGTTAAAAAGTTCAAGCGTTATTTCATCATCCAATAAAAGAATTGCGTCTGTACCAAGCCCGGTAAACGGAGAAAGCAACGCCCGATTAATAGTAGAACGATCGGGAGATGCTATTGCCTCCATCAGGTAAAGCAGGCGCCTTGCTTCAGCAGACTGAAGCACTTTTGAATCATCGATTGTAACTGCCGGGATGCCTAGCCTTGCCAACGCACCTTTCACCGTTCGCCCCTGTTTGCCCGTACGCACCAGGATTCCTATGTCCGATGGGTTAACATTCCGCGTTTCACCTTTCGCTGTTATGCTATAAGCACCTGGCCTAAGCAGCCTTGCAACCTGTGCCGCCACGGCATGATTTACCACGTCATTGTTGTCCATGCTAAAAATGGAAACAGGAACATCTGCTGCTTTGCCTTTCAAAAAGTTTCCCCTGGTATTCGGCTCTGGGCTTTCTACAGGATGATAAAGAATTGCTTCGTCTTCTCCATCGAAAAAAAATGTGTCAAAATTTTCAATAGGTAAAAAAAATTGATTCATAGCCGCGATGAGAGACGCAGATGAACGATAATTATAATTCATATCGTAGATATTCTGCACCTGGTTACGCGCTTTAAAATAGGTGAAAATGTCAGCTTTACGAAAAGCATAGATGCTCTGTTTGGGATCCCCAATATAAAAGAGGATGGTGTTTTCTCCAAATGCTTTGTCGAAAATTTCGAATTGATTTCGGTCAGTGTCCTGGAACTCATCTACAAAAACCGCTTTGTATTTTGTCCGTAATGCAGTAACAAGTACCGGGTTATTGCGCTCTACCAAAGCCTTATGCAGGTTTTGTATCATGTCGTCATAACTCAGCAAATTATTCTGCATCTTAAAAATTTTCACACCTTTACTCACCTCCTGTATCGCAAGGCAATTGAGATGGCTATTGATTATTTGCATATGCTCGTTGCGATCTTCCAGGCATTGGTCGCAATCCGTTAATTTTAATAGCAGGTCAGGAAAAGTTTTTTTGATATTAACCCCATTCCTTTTTTCCCATAAAAAATCCAGGAACTCCTTTGGTGATTCAATGAGCGAAATGACATTCTTCTTTGCATATGTATTGCTATTGGCAGTGCTGATAATACTTGCAGTATTGTCGATAACATGTTGAACCAGGGCCTCCCTCATTTCGGATTGCTTCTGTTCCAGTGTTTCTTTCATTTCGATCCATTGTTGTTGAAGAGCTTTTGTTATCGTGTAGTTCACCGACTCATCGTATCCAAAATATTTCTTACCAGATAAATGCGCTTCGATTGCATTCATCATGCCTCCTTTCAAACCATCATTCCATACGGCTTCCAGTAAGGCTAGAGGCATGGTAGTTATATTTTTTCTCCAGCACTTGTTAAGTTCTTCTTCAATAACAGATTTAATATCAGCAAGCATTTCCGCACCAAAAAGCTGGTTTGTTTCAAAAGCAAATTCATTAAGCGTCTGCTGGCAGAAGCTGTGAATGGTGAGAACAGAAGTCTCGTCAAGGAATAAAACAGTATCTTTTAATTGCTGTTGCACCTGTTTGACGCCTGATTTATCAATTGCCTGGCTTACCAATTTTTTTATGTTATCGTCGCCTATCTCTTTCCCGAGACTCACTTTGTAAGCGCTGCGCACAAAGTAGCGGATACGATCTTCTAATTCGGCAACAGCAGTTTTGGTAAATGTTACCATCAGTATTTCTTTGATGGTAATTTTTTGTTCCAAAATTAATCGCAACACAAGAATAGCAATAGAATATGTTTTACCCGTACCAGCACTGGCTTCTATCAGGTTGCTTCCGCCCAACTTTACTGTTGCCGCATCAAATGATTTATATCTTATCGTATCGGTCATGTAAATAATTTATTTTTTTGCATAATAAGCGGGGAACAATTTTTCCAGCGGCGCTATAACCTTCCGGCAAATGTCGATGTAAGACTCATGTATGCCCTCCCGCGAAAAATGCCCTTTGCCATATTCGTTCATGATGTATTCATCTGTACACGGAAATAAATAGCTGTCCAGCTTTTTCTTAACTAACTTTTCGAAAGAAGCGGAATCGAGTGTATCGATATCAGATGGCTTCACTTCAAAATCAGGCCAGAATGTCGCTATCTCTTCAAAGCCTTTGGTATAAATATCTATTAATTCCAGTAACCGTTCCACGGCCTCCTGTTGCGTTATTGCAACCGTTTCGTATACTTCTTCTTTTGCTGAAGATATAAAATACAGTCCGGATAATTCACCTGCAGCAACGCCGGCCAGGTATCGGATGTATGCTTTTATAAGGTATTTCGTTTCGCCTTTAGACCAGGATACCTGTACCAGTTTTCTATTATAAACCCCATGAATCCTGCCTTTCAACAAATGGTCGTCAATAGTTAATTCAACTGAAATGCTTTGCGCATCGGTAGATTGTGTACAGCTTTGAAATAATTCCCGCACGGGACTTACCATTTCTTCTATTTGTTTCAATGATAAATCGGCCATATGGCTGAGGGGAAGGCTGCCTGTTCTTACAAGTTTTTTTTGCAGTTGCTCATGTTCTTCCTTATCTAATGGTAATAACTTGTTTTTGACATCCCATTTCTGCAAATTATCCAGACTAAATATTTCGGTATCATTCAATAGTACTTCTTCCTGGTTATAAAAAATACCCAGCACCTTGTTGTAATACGCCTGGAAGGGATTTCCGAAAAAGCGCACCAGATCTTCCAGCGTAATTTCTTCAAAGCTAAACGGGTCGGTCAGTTTACCAGGATTAATAACCAACTTCGCCGGCACTAATGCTGTTTCCAAATAACTGTACATGTTCTTCTCGCCTTCCGAATACCTGCTGCTGAAGCCCTGGAGCGGGTGAAGTGTTACCATTCGCTTACGCACTTCATGCGTCTCTCCTTTTGAGATGGAAGAGTCAAGGCCTGCTTCAATATATTCAATCAGTTCATCAATGACTGTTGAAGGCGGCAGCACAGTATTGTCTCGTGCGCTACGACCCACGTAACTGATATATAAATACTGTTGAGCGGAAAGGACAGTTTCGAGGAAAAGATGTTTATCATTTTCCTTCACATTCCGATCACCCCGTTGCCTTTTCTTTTCCATCAGGTTAAAGCTGGGTGCACGTTCCTTTCGGGGAAACTTATCGAAACCAAGCCCAAGCAGTACAACCACCTTAAACGGAATACTACGCATGGGAATGAGCGAACAGAAAGTTATTCCACCGTTGGCGAATAGGCCTGAACGTGTAGTTCCATTAAGTGTTTTCAGGAAACTGTGATTGAATACATCAAAGGGTACTTCATCGTTCATGTATTGATTCACGATATTGTAATCCTCTAATTGCTGCATTAGCCTGGTATAATTTTCATCCGGATCATCATCCTGCTCGTGTACGAGGTTATGCAACACTTCTTCCATATATTTCACCCAGTCGGCAATGTTGCGGCTTCCCTCTCTTTGCTCTATGGAATCTATTAGTACTTCTACAAAATGACAAAAGCGAATAAGCTCCAGTGCGCTGCTGCCCTCCAGTATATCCAGCGGAAAAAAACTTTCAGAACCTTCTCCATATTCTTCTTCACCACTCATGCAAATACCGTACATGATCCGGCTGATGCCGTATTTCCAGCTTACAAGATTGGTTTCATCCTCTTTGTCTCCATCAATCCCAAATCGAATATTGGCCGAATTCACGATAGTCCGGATACGGTTTATATCCGAAAGGCTAAACCTCTTCCGGATAAAAGATGAATCAAGCAATTGCATAACTTCTTCTGCCTTGAAGTTTTCTCCATTCATTAGCAGGATTGATTCAATAGCCTGGAAAATGTTGTCGCCATCAGCAAAACTTTCGTCGGCGATGGTATAGCGGAATTTATGTGGAGCATTATTGAATACCGCTTTAATATAGGGAGCATACGCGTCAATATCACTAACCATTACTACGATGTCCCGTGGCGAGAGCGACTCTCTTTTTTTATCCACCAGGTATACGAGGTAGTTATATAAAACTTCCACTTCACGTGCAATGGTAAAACAGGCATTAAGCGTAACAGATCCATCATTAATATCTGCCAGGGTTAAGAGGTTACGGGCATCAGTAGCCGCAGAAAAAATATCGTGTTGTATTTTGTGCAACAGGCTGTCGGGTTCCGGGTTAATGATATCAACATCTTCGTACGCATTTAAAAATTCATCGTGCTGAAAGAACATTCCAAAAGTTTCCTGTATTACCCTTCCCCAACTGGTAAGTAAAGCATTGCCAATTACGCCTTCGGCAAGATGCGTTCGGCCTTTCTGCCGCCAAAGGGCAAGTTGCTTTTCACCCGCATCTTCAAACCAATATATATAGGGCGCCGGGTTAATAATATGAAAATAAACATCGATCAGTGTAGACAGCCTGAATAATATTTGCAAATGATATTCTGTAGTGATAGACAATCCAAAAAGATGAACAGTGGGTAATTTTTCCCTAAGCAGCTTCTGCTGTTCAGGATTTTCTATGGCTTCCAGGATGTAAGCACCCACAACGGTTTTATCCGGTAATGAATTTTCCGAAACCTGCCTGGCTTTTATCCAGAGCCATTGCTGCCATTCCGTGCTGTCAACATTTTCCCGGATATTTTCATTCCACTGCCTTATCATGTCTGGCCGGTAGATCTGGTACTGGTCAAAAAGATCAGAAAGTTTTTCTGCCAGCGCCATTCTCTTAATGTCTTTATCCGGGCTGCTCTCTGAAAAGTAAGCTGCAATTGCAGGAAATTTTTGTGTAAATTCATTTTCGCCAAGAAGCTTAAACAATAACCAATTGAGATTTTGGGGGGATAACATTTCTGTAAATGGGCCACCAAGCCAATAATAGATTTTATGAATAAGATCATTAGGTTTAAGAAAACGGCAATTGGCTGCAATGCCAAGGTGGCCGGCAATCTGCAGCTTCAGCCAGTTATTCATACCCTCTGTTTGTATAACGATCCAGTGAGGCTCAAATACGCTATTACGCGAGGTCTTCAGGTTCTTTGATAATCCTTCAGCAAGGCTTGTAAGAGAATTAGACACTTTTAGAAATAGAGACATTATTGTTGTTTTATGTCGGAAATCGGCCATCAGCCATCAGCTTTTAGCTTTTAGTTATTTGATGTTCAGTAATAAGTATGCGATATTCATATACGTAAAAATCTTTTAGCGAGGAACCTTTACCAGCTGAAGGACACCGCTGAAAGCTGAAGGACAATTCCTTCATACGCTTTCCTCCATGAAGCGCCTGGCGATACCCGAAGCTCTTTCTACAAATCGCTGGCAGCTTGAAAGGAGCACTATTTCTGAAGACTGCAAATACGCCTTCTTCCTTGCTCTTGTTACAGCAGTGTAAAGTAATTCACGCGTTAGAATGGGCACATCAGTTGCCTGTGGCAGCATTACCAGCACCTGGTTGAATTCAGAACCCTGGCTTTTATGAATAGTCATAGCGAAAACGGTTTCCGCCTCAGATAAATAACCGGGTAATACTGCTTTTAAGCCACCATTGCCATCTTCGAACCAGGCCATTAAAACGCCTTTTTCATTAGGCCTTATAATAGCAGTATCACCGTTAAAAAGTCCCTGGTCGTAATAATTGCGTGTTAATATGATGGGCCGGTTTTCATAGAATTCCGCATTTACTTTTATGTGTTTTTTATCGTGCAGGTATTTTTCAATCGCTTTATTACTGGCATTCAAACCCTGCTCCCCTTCTCGTACCGCGCAAAGCACACGCAGGTTATTCATATTTCGTAAGGCAGTAAGAATATCCTTTTCTTCGATAAATGTGGTGTACCCGGAGACAAATTTTTCAAAAAGCTCTTTTGAATACGTCTGATCTATGAACACCTGCCCGCCGGCCTGGGCCTGCAAAAATCGGCGGATAACCGGTTCATCATTCAATATTATGGCCTTACTAAAAAGACCTATTCCTTCATTACCCGTAA
>JBDSBP010000094.1:0-8210 GCA_039921525.1 Chitinophagaceae bacterium
AACAATAAGGTGAACACATAGTTAAAGACATAATTAAACGGCTGATTTCAAATTCTTATAAGTAATTGGGTTCGTCCAGGCCTGCTTTGTAGAATGTGCGTTCAGCCTATATTTAAATAATTATATACATCTTGAATCCATTCCTTTATGCAGCCATTAAATCACAAAGGGATTGTAAATCCTTCAATAAAGTGTTCGAGATTTGTACCAACAGGGTCGAAACGAAGAAGCGCACCGAGGAATTCTTTCCGAATTTAAGGGTCATCTGCAAACCGATGGCTATGAAGCCTATGATCACTTTGATAAAAGTGATGACATCATTCATCTGCACTGTATGGCGCATGCACGGCGCTATTTTATCGATGCGTAGACAACTGATCCGCAAAGGTCATCCTATGTGCTGGAGCAAATACAAAAACTTTACACGATAGAGCGAATCTGCAAGGAACACGATCTTTCCTATGGCGAGCGAAAGCTGGTTCGCCATGAAAAATCAGTTCCTGTACTGGATGCGCTTGGAAAATGGTAAGTAGGGAATATACCGAGCGTAAAGTATTACCAAAGAGTCCCATCGGCGTAGCAATGGCTTATAGTCTTAAAAGATGGGATAAGCTTATGCGTTATACAAGCAACGGAATGTTGGCTATCGACAACATTCTTTCCTTGATTTGTCCTGTGTGACTTTTCTCACTGCTAGCAGCTTTGCGTAATGAGAATTTGTTAATAACCGTTGAAGCTTTCTCATTAGCACATGATGATTCAATATGTAACATCTGCTTAAACTATTAAACATTTTAAAAAATCAGCGCTTACTGCCTGGTGAAATAACAATCGCTTGCCATCGGGCAGTATAAGTTCTACTTACGTTAACGGAGATAAAGCATTCGATGGTAGCTGCAGCTTTATAAACGATACTGGCTTATCATTTTCTTTGATGCGGAAACGACCATAGTAGTAATGAAAAACATGATAAGCGATGTTATGTTGTTGGCAGAATGCTTTTTGAGTAAGGCCCCTTTGCTTCCATGCCGATATCTTATCGAACATCCCATTTTTTACTTGTTCTTTGCTTAGCATAAATATGTTTTGCTAGCAAAGTTATTTTTAAGTGCAGTGCAACCCAAGATGGCTTGGACGGTGGGATACTCTGGGACTAACAACCGAACGAGATTATTTGAGGTCCAAAATTCTAAAGTATCTAAAATGTTATTCTCCCCATCTGAAATTAGAATATCATTCGCTAGGCTATTGGTGTTTATAAGTAGATATTTAATAGTTGAGCGGCAATTTATAACATAATGATTTTAAAACCACCAATATTTTGTAGTCGGGACATAAAGTATAAATAATTTGAGTTGAGATAGAATTGAGCTACCTTAATCTTTTTAAGTTTCTTCAAACGCTTTTCCAGAAATCTTTCGTTATGTCCTACATACTTCAATAATATTCTAAGATCCGAGTGCTGTGTAATCTTCTGAATCATTGTCAACGGCACTCTGTTTTCAATCATCAGCGTTACAAACGTTCTACTGGCCATATGTGAAGACATAAATTCATGCTCTGGTTGCCGGACTTATACTTCGGTTCTTCAATTTCTTTCAAGCAGTCGTTGAACTTTTGGTTGGAAATAGCTGGTAGTTGATAGCCATATTTTTGAAGGATAGAATGTGCGTTTCCGATATAACCGCTAAACAGTATGACTACCTTTTCTTACCTTTAAATCCCACGAAGCTCCATTTTGTCCGGGTAAAATCGTGCTTGTCAAACCGCATGATATCAGCAAAGCGTAGCCCGGTAAAACATCCCAGGCAAAAAAAGATCACGCACACATTCCGGCGGGGTCTTGCCTTTGAAATCGTAATGAAAGAGTTTAAATAGTTCAACTTCAATTAAAATAGGTATACTTGAAAATATTGACCCGTTGATTTTATGAACCCATCATTTTTTCTGTCATGCTGGCTTTGCGGTCTAGTTTTAATAAAACCAACATTGAGAAGCTGCATAATTTTTGAGAACAAGTTTTCATAGTCCTGTCCGTGCCTTCTATGTATTTTTAACTGAAATAATCGCCGAGCTAGATATAAATCATCTGCATTTAAGGTTTAAACATTCCAATCGTTTTCGAGAATATTTTAAACATCAGCCAATTCTTTCTTCGTATTCATCACACTCGCATTCCGCAAACGAGAATTTTCGGGAACAACTAACTTATAGGGACGGTTGAACGCGTCTTGAGAAACTTTAAAATAATCGGCCAGCTTTCTGATTACCTCCTTAGAAAGCCCTTTTTTATAATGAAAAATATCTGAAACATACCCTTTACTAATTCCAAGTACAGGTACAAGGTCTTTAGCTTTTAGTCTATGGTCTTTAACAAACGAGTGGAGTAATTGAATTGGGTCTAATTCAGTATATGAAAGGTGTTCAGCATCCCACTTTTCAATAAGCAATGTTAGTAATGCTATTTCATCTTTTGTATTCCGGTCCTTAGAATCTGAGAATACCAATTGCTCTAATAGGTTACAGTATTCTTTATATTGGTTTTTACTCGTTATTACTTTGTATTTAAGCGTCTCCATGTTGAAATATTAATAGTCACTTACAGTAAATTGTTCGCCGTCATTGCAAAGTTTATCGTACTCCGCATGTGTGCCAATCCAACAAATAAAAAGATGCACCTGTTTTTCGCCAAAAGCATACTAGCCAATCATCCTATACTTATTGCCCCCGATGTCGAAGATAACCCTGCTGGAACCACTACCTAACAAATCCGTGCTGGGAAAAGTAACCTGCATATCTGCCGGTACTTCCCATTCCGCATATTTCAGTTTTGTACACCACTGATCGAATGACACCCTACTTTGAGCGTTTTTATTTGTAAAGGCTTCAATGGTTTCCATTCTTATCAAATGAACTCTCATGACAAATATACGCTTTTGTTTTAAAAGTTCACTTTTTGTGAACTATTTTCGAAATTACAAACACAGCAGTTTATCAAGTTTTTTTAAACGCATTCTCCAACGACTTGTCATTATGCCCCTCATACTTAAGCAGCGTCCTCAAATCCGAGTGCTGTGTAATTTTCTGGATCATCGTCAAAGGCACTCCCTTTTCAATCATCAGCGTGACAAAAGTTCTCCTGGCCATATGCGAAGACATAAACTTATACTTCGATTGTCGGGTCTCCACTTCTTTTACTCCACTGAACCGGATGATTCGAACAGTATCATCGATTCCTACCAGTTCCCCAACTTCCTTCAGGTATTCATTAAACTTCTGGTTGGTGATAGTCGGCAGTTGATAATTATACTTTTGAAGGATGGGAATTGCATTTGCGATATAACCATTAAACGGCACCACCACTCTTTTCTTACCCTTGAATGCAACGAAGCTCCATTTTGTTCCGGTGAAATCCTGTTTGTCAAACCGCATGATATCCGAAAAGCGCTGACCGGTAAAACATCCAATGCAAAAAAGATCACGAATACGTTCCAGGCGGGTGTTCCCTTTAAAATCAAAATTTACAAGCCTGAATAGCTCGGGTTCCGTTAAGGCCACAATTTCATTCTTAGCTTTCTTCTTGATTTTTGTTTTCGCCCGCGAAAATGCATCGCGGGATTTAATGAGCCCTTCATCAAAGCACCATTCCAGGAATGATTTAAGGGTGGAGGAATATTTGAAGATGGTATCATTCAGCAAGCCACGTTCTTTTTTATAAGGATTTTTCTTGTCCACCAGGAACCGTTCATATTCATTAAAGAAGGACTGATTAAAATCGTTAAATGAAAGAGTGATTTTTTTATTTGCCTGGAAGTCTTTGAGGCTTTTAAAAACTGTCTTGTATTCTTTTAAAGTGCCTTCTTTGAGAATGCCGGTTTTCCTTTCAAGGAATTTAGAAGAGGCATTTTCAATTATTGCATTATTTATAATCTTTTCTCCGACGGTGCAAGTTGTTAAAAGTATTTTGATGTCTTCATCATTAATGAACTTCTTTTCTTCTTTTAATTTACTAAAGCCCTTAAGCACTTTCAGGCCAAGCTCATCCAGTTCATTATTTAATTCGAGGCTACCACGCATTGCAGATCGGTATTTACCAGTTTTAAAATCCCATTGATCACCGGAAGCTTTAAAGGAAGTTTTGACTTTAACACGCGTTCCCTTTTCATGGCTAAAAAACAGGTAAATCGAATTAGGTCGTGGGTTGAGAATTGACTTGGGATAAGGCTTACCGGTTAAATTATTTTCTTTAATAACAGCATTGATTTTTTCCCTGGTACTCTCAGGATTAAATGGTTTATCGAGGTAAAAATTGATGTGTCCCATACGATAAAACTACATCAAAATCTCGGACATATTTCGGACTGATTTGCTTAATTTTCGGACAGGTTATTTTAATCCCTTTTTCTATAATGTGTGTAAATAATTGATAAACAGCAGATTAAAAGTTAAAATAAATTAAGATAAATTAAGCTAAAACAAGAGGTTCCTTTCTTGCTGACCCGGACCTGGCTAAAATGATTGATGTAATTGATACCCGTTATTGGCAATACCGCCCTGCAACAACTTTTTCCAATGGTAATAATATTTGGGCACCTCCGGAGGAACAAACAGGTCGTTCCGCGAAATGGTTGGAGAGTCGTTTATTCTTCAAAGCGGCATTCCATTTTCAACCCAACAGGAACAAATGTACCGGCAGGTTCGTGAATACACAGGCAGGTTTCCGGGTAAGGCTGTTGTATCCGTTTATAATGATGTTAGTCCTATTACCTCCTTAATGGCAGGTGGTGCGCAGGTCATTATGAGCAATCAAAAAGAAGGTTTCTACTTGTTTGTAAACAAATACCTCGCTGGTATTCGTATGAATATGAAACCCAAAGATGATATAGTGGAAGATAACAAACAGAATTGGTGTATGATAGATAACAAAAATAATTCGATACTTATTTATTCTCTGTCCGGTTCGAGTATCGTAGTTTCAAAAGATCTATCAATAAAAAATTATAGGGGCGTTTGGTTTGATCCGCTTAGCGAAAAAGTAATTCCTTTCAAAGGAATTCAAATGTTGCAAAATGGGGTGGTTATAAACAAACCTTCCAGGTTAAATTGGATATTATTGTTACAGGCAGAAAAATAATTGGTTCGTTAGTAGAATAATTTCATGATTCTAATTGTTGGAAACTCTGTTTGAACGTAAACCAAATACAGACCCAGGGTATAAAATCAGGAAGGTTGTATTTCAACACTGCTTCCTGTTTTGGTGCCAACCTTTATGGCACTTTCTGTAACCTTAAAATAACTTTTTTTATATTGCCGCAATACTGTCATAATTTTTGCAGGGTTTTTCCATTCGAAGAGGTGTATGAACCAGATGGATAGTTTCAGGAAAAAGCTCGCCTGCGTAATTCCTTCCGCCAGGCGCTTGATTTTTTCGTCCCTTTCAATGATATAGGTCTGGATTGCATCCCCTGTTTTCTCAGACAGCTCCTCCGCAAAAACCCACGCACCATCGCGGGCATTGCTAATGGCAAATTGAATAAATACCGAGTTGTTATTAGTGGCGTGTAAGCCCAGCAATGACAACAGTGGCGATATCCTGTTAATCTTGTTTATCAATTCGGCAGTGAGTTCTGAAAGTATCGCATTTATCTGGTTAAAGTCCTTCTGGATTTTTTTTAGCTCGCCGGATTTCATAACATCCACCGCCGAGATGCCTAGGTCCAGGTTAATGTGCGCATTCATTCCAAGTAAAAGATGATGTAACACCAGCAAGGAAGACTTTTTGGCTGACTTGAATGCAACGGCCCAGGAGGCCGTTGTTTCCTTTGAGTCATTGTGTTTTTCCAAAGCATCCAAATACCGGTTTGCAAATGTTACATCAAGATTTTCCATCCGGGTGTTATCATCAAATTCATTATTTAGGATCCCTTCTTTTACCCGGCTGGTTACTGTATGGTACAAAACAGCGAAAAAGCCGAGTCTGTCTTTGTCGGCAACGCTTTTATCAATTACAATTTCTAATTGAGCAAGTACTTCATCAAGTGTTTGTGCTTTCATGTTTTTTTGTGATTGACAAGGATCAGTTATAAAATCAAAATGTAAAATTAAGTTCTAACATCAAAAAGAATGGCCGGGAGAAATTTAATAAATTCTCTTATGCCAGATAGCGTTAACAAGGCTTAGAAAAGGCTATTTGCCTGCTTTTAGTCCTTATTTTCTCTGGCAATAGAGTATTTTTTAGTAATCCCGGGAAACGTATTACAGGTGTTTAGACAGCTGGATGCAATTGTTTAAGTACTTTTCTTTAGCTAATATACACGTTCCCGTGAAAGTTTTACCTAGTTTATGATATATATGCTTAGGAAAAAATAGAAGTGATTCAAATTTACCAGATACATTATTATTTTTACCCATTAATAATTAAGCATGCAATATGATAAACGAAGTGAAGAAAGCATTTTTTGCGCCGCAACTTTATATCAAACGCGGTGTCTACGACATAGGCTTTTACCTCGTAGGTTTGGGAGCAGTTGAACGCAGGCGGTGGACGAATGATGATGGAAGTTTGCATGTGGTGGAACTTTCCATTGATGACGCCGTGTTCCACCTCCACGAAGAAAAACCAGGTGTTGGGCAATTTGAGCCAACAAAAATTAATGGTGTAACGGCTCTTATCGGACTATTTGTAAATGATGTTGATAAAATAATCAGCAATGCTGTGAATGCAGGTGCAACTGTTATTAATCCGGCACAGGACTACGATTATGGTTATCGGCAAGGAGAAATCAGAGACCCCTTCGGGCATGTTTGGTTGATACAGAAAAAGATATAATTAATGAAGAAATAATGCGATATTAAATCAATAAAACGTATTGAAGTCTTAAGCCTGTTATTGTTCTTTCAATACTGACCTGGCCATTATTAGCGACAGTGTTGTTAGGGCCGCAGCAATAGAAAGATAATATCCGACATAAGAAAGCCCATATCCATTTGCCAGCTTTGTTGCCAGGTAGGGCGTTAGCGATGCGCCAAGTATGCCTGCCAGTGTGAAAGCGAGGGAGGCCCCGGTATAACGAACTGCGGGCGGAAAGATCTCTGCCAGGGCGGTTCCCAGCGGACCGTACGACAAGCCCATTAAAAACATACCCAGGCTCAGGAATCCTATGAGCAATAGTTCATTTCCTGCAATGAACAATTGTGAAAAACAGAGCCCAAAGATCAGCACCGCAATGGATGCTATCATCAGTATTTTGATTCGTCCATAACGGTCTGCATAAACGCCGGATATGATTATGGCACCGGCAAAAAATAACATCGAGATTATCTGTGCCCGGAGGAAGCTGGAATGTGAATAGCGGAGACTTGTAGTACCCCAGCTTAATGTAAATACAGTCATTAAATAGAATAACAAAAATACGGTGATCGATACCAACGTCCCCAGTAACAGTACCATCGCGTATTTGCTGAATACATCTTTTATGGGTAAACCAACCCGTTCATTTTTCTCGATGATTTGCAGGAAGGCAGGTGTTTCCACGAGTTTCAGTCGCACATACAAACCAACCCATACCAATAATGCACTGGCAATAAACGGTATCCTCCAGCCATAACTAAAAAACTGTTCATCACTCATTACTTTTCCGAGTAGCAGGAATATAGAAGTAGAAAATAAAAATCCGATGGGTGCTCCTAATTGCGGGAACATGCCATACCAGGCTTTTTTACCTGGCGGGGCATTTTCAGTTGCGAGCAATACGGCGCCTCCCCATTCGCCTCCCAGTCCAAGGCCCTGGGTGAAGCGCAACAGTGCCAGCAATATAGGGGCAATGATTCCTATAGACCCGTATGATGGCAATAACCCGATGAGGACGGTCGCGCAGCCCATTGTCATAAGCGCTGCTACCAGTGTGGCTTTACGGCCAATACGATCACCAAAATGCCCAAACAACGCGGCACCTACTGGCCTGGCAAAAAAGGCCAGTGCAAAGGTAGCCAGTGATTGCAAGGTAGCCGTAGTTGGATCGGCTGCAGGAAAAAATAGCTTTGGAAACACTAACACAGAAGCGGTAGCATAAATATAAAAATCAAAAAATTCAATAGTCGTTCCTGCCAGACTGGCTATTAACACCCTGCTTGCTGAATTGGTTAAAACTGGTTGCTGTTTTGTGCTCATACGTATGACATTACCTGCCTGGTTAAATTGCAATGGTATC
>JBDSBP010000095.1:0-20368 GCA_039921525.1 Chitinophagaceae bacterium
ACCTGAAATGGAGCAAAAGAATATACTGGGCTTACACCTACCTACTGATCCGCGTTGGGTGAACCTGGCGGGCATTTCCCTGGAAGCGATTTTAACGGATCATGCCTGGTGCGAACAAAAAGCGGCATCCAGTTGCATTTCACTTATCCAGCGTTATCCCGACAGAGAAAAACTGGTAGATGAACTATCTCCCCTGGTTACCGAAGAATGGGGCCATTTTCGCCTGGTGGTTGCGGAACTGCGCAAGCGTAATCTTTCCCTGGGAAAACAGCGTAAGGACGACTATGTTAATGAATTATTGAAATTTCAAATTAAAGATGGTTCGGAAGAATTGCGTTTGCTTGATAAATTACTGATCTTCGCTTTAATTGAGGCAAGAAGCTGTGAACGTTTTAAAAGATTGAGTGAAGGGCTCACCGATGAATACCTGCAGCATTTTTATCGTCGCTTTATGGAAAGCGAAGCAGGGCACTATCATTTATTTATTGAATTGGCCGAAACGTATTGTGATAAAGAAATAGTGCGTAAGCGCTGGCAGCAATGGCTGGCTTATGAATCTGAAATAATGAAGAATTCAGCTATCCGGGGCGACCGCATGCATTGATGAGGTATGAGGTATGAGGTATCAGGTATGAGGTATGAGGAAGAAAATTATTCTAAAATTAAATAGGATGTTAACTTTTGAATTTCCACGCATATTCATTACTGATAGCTGACGACTCATATCTCTTACCTCATACCTCATACCTCACACCTCACACCTCACACATTGAAACGAGACATCATTGAAAAAGCGGCGATACAATTTGGAAATGGCGCGCCTGTTATTGAACCGATCGGCGATGGCCTGATTCATCGAACCTTTAAGGTAACGTTTACGGGTAACGACACTGCTATAGTTTTGCAATGCATTAATCAAAGAACTTTTAGTCAGCCGGAAAATATCATTCAGAACTACCAGATGTTGTATGGATACCTGGAAGGTAAACAAGGGGGTGTAAAAATTCCGGCATTAGTGCCAACGCATCAAAAAAAAATCTTTTGGGTTGATGCAGAAGATAATTTTTGGAAGGCAACCAGGTTTATAAATAATTCTCATTCCCTGTCTGTGGCTAAGAATGAAAAAGATGCTTACCAGGTGGCTAAGTCCTTTGCCGGACTAACGAATTCTCTAACTGATATTAACCAGCTTGACCTGTATGTTATTATCCCTGATTTTCATAACCTCTTCTTACGATACCAACAATTTGAGGAAGCTGTTAGCCAGGCAACTGTCATGCGGCTTCTACGTTCCACGCACCTGATCTCTGAACTAAGGCAACGCAAAAAATTAGTTGCTTTTTATAATAGTTTAAACGATGAAACGATTTACCCTACCCGTTTAATGCATCACGATTGCAAGATCAACAATATACTGTTTGATGAAAACACCGGCGCTGTACTCTGCCCGGTGGATCTTGATACCGTGATGCCTGGGAAATTCTTTTCCGACCTGGGTGATATGATCCGAACACTGGTAAGCCCCGTTAATGAAAACAGCACGGCCTGGGAAGAGATTGGCGTTCGAAGCGAATACTACTTCGCTATTATTTGTGGATATCTGGATGGTGTCTGCCACTTGCTTACAAAAACCGAAAAAGTAAATCTTCATTACAGTGGCCTGCTGATGACCTATATGCAGTCAATGCGTTTTGTAACTGATTTTCTTAACAATGATATTTATTATAAAACATCTTACCCCGAACAAAACCTTAACCGCGCTTTAAATCAATTTATATTGCTGGAACAACTGGAAGAATTCCTGGAGAAAAAATACCACTTCAGGGTGGATGGCTAACAAGGTACATTATCATCTTTAGCCCCGGATTCAGAAAATTTTTCAAAATAAAAGACCTCTCTGCTAAAATTAATATGCGGGTATTTTTGTTGTAGCTGCTGTACCTTAACCAGGTTCAATTCCATAAATTTGCGGTGTGCCTGTGTAGCCGGTTGAAATGGTTTATGTTTAAATGCTTTAACAAGATCCCTGATTTCTTCCATGCATGAAATCGCTTCCTTATCAATATAGTATTCCGTAAATTTTTCAAACACAAATTCTGTCGCAGCATAGTTGGGATGTACCAGGTCGATATCATAAAAACGGTAATCGCGTAATACATCAATCACTAACTCATAAGCTGGGAAATAAAACAACCTGCCTGATGTGTCAATTAATTGATGAACGGTTTCTATGAGCCGCGCCTTGCTCCTGTTATTTTCAATAACCCCGTCGCGTATATGCCTGACCGGACTAACTGTAAAAATTATTTTCAACGATGGATTGAACTGAAACAGTTTAGCCAAACAGCTTTCAAACGATTCAATCATTTCATTAATACTGGTTAACTGCTTGCTAAACCATTTCGCAGGAGCACGATGACAATTGGCAACCGGTTCATTTGTCTCCATGAATTTATAAGAAAAAGAAGAACCCAGGGTAATGATCAGCCAGGTAGCTTTTTGAAGGAACACATGCGCATTTTGCAACGACTCATTTATATTTTGTAATACCTTCTCTTGCTCCAGACCGGAAAACTTTGAATGATGTTGCCAGCTCTGCCACAATTCATTTAACTGAAAAAGATCTTCTTTCTTATATTTTTTATTATAAATATAAGATTCAAGAATTTTGCAAACACTCAGCGGATCAAATAAAATACCATTTGGATTTTTAAGAATGGAAAACTTTAGCTGTTCCAGGCGCCCACCGATATGTTCAGTGAAACAGGATCCTACCACCAAAATTTTATCCTTGTAGCCGATAGACAACCCAGGGGGGTTAATGGGAATATTCAACATGAAGTCCATAATCAATGTTTAAATATGTCATCAGCCAAATCAAGACTGTGTTGTAAAGCCTCATTATTAAGTGGAGGTAATAACGACAGGTCATTAAAATAATTGATCATCAAGCCTGTATTCATGTTTCCCACTAAAACATCACCGGCCATAGGGCAACCTCCGATCCCTTTTAGTGCGCCATCAAACCTGCGACATCCGGCATAAAAGGCAGCCTGCACTTTATCTTTCCAATTTTGAAGCGTTGAATGTAAATGAACTCCAATTTCTATATCGGGAAGTAAATCTACAAGAAAGCCCGTCATGCTATTTACATTTTCTGCCTCAGCCACGCCCACTGTATCGGCAAGAGAAATTATTGAAACATCCAGGGATGCTATTTTTTTTACCCATTCATATAAAATTTCCGGCGAATATTCATCACCGTAAGGATTACCAAATGCCATCGAAATATATACTACTAATTGTTTTCCTTTTTTAATACAGATATCCTGGATCTCTTCCACCCTGTCAAGTGCTTCTAAAATAGTGCTGTTAGCGTTCCGTTGCTGAAACGTTTCTGAAATGGAAAATGGAAATCCAAGACAGGAAATCTCATCAAATGTACTGGCCTCATCCGCACCCCTTGTATTAGCAACGATTGCCAACAATTTCGTGGAGGAATTACCGGGCTTCAGTTGCTTCACTACTTCTTTGGTATCTGCCATCTGCGGTATCAGCCTGGGTGAAACAAAACTGCCAAAGTCTATGGTATCAAATCCAACCTGCAACAGGGTGTTGATATATTGTACCTTTTTGCTGGTTGGGATCGGCTCCTTCCAACCCTGCATGGCGTCGCGGGGGCATTCAATGAGCTTTATGTTATGGGGCATAATTTTCAGGATTTTGAGCAGAATTCAGGAATTTGTCGGAAGCAGAATTCATAGGATGAGCAGAATTTTAATAATAGAAACATAAACACCTAGAGAAAAAAAATATGAAATTAATTTTGAAAATCTTCTTCAAACAAAATTCTGTGAATTCTGCTCCAGACAAAATTCTCCTAATTCTGAAAATTCTGTGAATTCTGCTCAAAATTCCGCTGTTTCATCGTTTCATACAGAATCATCCCTGTAGCCACCGATACATTCAGCGATTCAAACTTTCCTGTCATAGGAATTTTAAAAGATGCGTCGGTTATTTTCAATAAGGCGGGGGTAATGCCATTTTCTTCACCACCTAATATGATGGCACAAGGTTCTGAAAAATTCAAATCAAAAATTTTTGTTTCCGCTGTCATTTCACTCGCGAAAACCTTTATGCCGTTTAGATGTAACGCGTCTACCGCCTTCATTAAACTTGAAACTCTGCAAACTGCCATCTGTTCCAAAGCCCCGGCAGAAGTAGTAATGGCGTCTTCATTTAAGGCCCCTACCCCTTTATCGGGAATAATAATGGCATGAACCCCGCAACAAAAAGCGGTTCTGGCCATACCACCAATGTTCCTGATATCGGTTATACCGTCCAAAATTATAAAGAGCGGTGTTTCTCCCTTCTCAAAAACAAAAGAAATTACCTGCTGTAAATCCTGGTACTGGATCTTTGAGATCACCGCCACACAACCCTCATGGCTCCCAATATTAAAGCTGTTCAGTTTTTCTACAGGAACTTTATTAACAGGCACCAGGTTTTCAGCGGCCAGTTTTTTTATGATCTCTACAGCATCTCCCCCCGCATTATTTTGAAGATAAATTCTTTCCAGTTGCTTCCCCGATTCAATAGCTTCAATGATGGCTTTTTTACCAATAATCAGCGTGCTTTTTTTGGGCCTGTGTTGTTGTTGCCTGTAATTTCTCACTATGCTATTAAATTTAATCTACTGCCTGAAATATGATTTTTAAATAATTTACAAACCTACAATAAATAAAAAGACCTTCAGTATTTGCAGCCTGAAGGTCTTTTGATATTTTAAATAAAATGTTATTTCAATCCGAATTCATCTTTTACCCGCTTTACATAATCAAGCTTTTCCCAGGTAAACAATTCCACTTTTATCTTTTTATCCTTTCCACCTGGCGATGTAAATGTTTTGGTGACTGTTTCCGGCTTGCGACCCATATGCCCGTACGCAGCTGTTTCACTGTAAATAGGATTGCGCAATTTCAAACGCTGCTCAATGAAGTAAGGCCGCATATCAAAAATACTTTTCACGATATCAGCTATTTCTCCATCTGTTTTATCAATCTTGGCAGTTCCATAAGTATTTACATTGATACTGGTAGGCTCGGCTACACCAATGGCATACGACACCTGCACCAGGACCTCATCGCAAAGACCGGCAGCTACCAGGTTTTTGGCAATATGCCTTGTAGCGTAAGCGGCCGAACGATCTACCTTGGATGGATCTTTACCACTGAAAGCACCACCACCGTGTGCTCCTTTTCCACCATAGGTATCAACGATTATCTTACGACCCGTAAGGCCGGTATCGCCATGCGGACCGCCAATTACAAATTTACCCGTCGGATTGATATGATACTTGATCTTCTTATTAAAGAGGTGCGCATACTTGGAATACTTTGCCTTAACTCTCGGGATCAAAATATTAATCATATCCTTATTGATCTTTGCCAGCATTTTTCCTTCCTCATCAAAATCATCATGTTGGGTGGACACTACAATAGCATCGATTCTTACCGGTTTGTTGTCATTATCATATTCTAAGGTAACCTGGCTTTTCGCATCCGGGCGCAGGTATTTTATTTGTGAGTTCTCTCTCCTTAATGCAGCTAATTCAATCAGGATCTTATGCGCCAGGTCGAGAGCCAAAGGCATATAGTCCGCTGTTTCGTTTGTTGCGTAGCCAAACATCATACCCTGGTCGCCAGCGCCTTGTTCTTCTTTTTTCTTTTTATCTACACCCTGGTTGATATCTGCCGACTGCTCGTGAATGGCTGATAAGATACCGCAAGAATTAGCTTCAAACATATATTCGCTCTTGGTATACCCGATCTTGCGTATTACTCCCCGGGCTATTTCCTGCACATCCAGATAGGCACTGCTTCTCACTTCTCCAGCCAGAATTACCTGGCCTGTTGTAACCAGTGTTTCACAAGCCACTTTTGATTCCGGGTCAAATGCCAGGAAATTATCAATAAGCGCATCAGATATCTGATCTGCAACTTTATCCGGATGTCCTTCAGAAACACTTTCAGACGTAAATAAATAAGGCATACTAAAAACGAGATTTGGTTAAAAAATAATCTATAAACAGATCCAATTGTTACCTGGTAACAAAGAATCAATAAACGTTAAATTGCGGCAAAGATAATGTTCGATTTAAATTTTGGTGTAAATAATTCTTAAACGCATTTTTTTGGAGGTGTTACTCCCTCCCCCAACTACCACCCTACCGGCTGCGATATTACCGTTTACCTTTATTGGGAAACCGTTCAATGATACAGCAGGTGAATAGATGGGCCATGTAGAATAAGGAGCATATATCCGGTAGCTATACACTTTGTTTTTGCGTGTAACAACACTTTGAATATGGCGAGACAGGTTGAAAGTATACAGATCGTTTTTAATAACACCCCCAAAATCACTTGCATTGTACGTGCCCTGGTAATCCGTAACAAAATCGGTCGGAATACTCAGAAACGCTCTGTTTGTAGAATCTATCATGTCAAGGAATAATACAGGAGGGGCAAAAAAAACATCTTCAGCAGAAGGTACTTTTTGGATGAGCAATTCAGCTCTTTGAATCACCCGGTTCGACAATGAATTTAATCCCGGGATAGTTAATGTCGCGTAAGAACCAGGCGTAGACTGCAGGTATAATTTATCTTTATTAACGGACGGACTGGCGATATTGGCAGCGTACGGGGTGCCGGTAATTTCTCGTCTTAAAAGATTGGCCCCTTTTGCTAGAAGGTCCTTATAAACAAATTCGGTAAAGGTAGTATCAATTTTAGTGGAATTCCCCACGCGGTAATACACAGTGAGCCTTGTTTTGGCATTGTCTGACAAATTAAAATAAGCCAAGGCTTTATTTCGAGGGCTACCTGCATCAACCTTTAAAGCAATCCCTTTAAAAAGGGTTATGAACACGGAATCATTCTTATATGCGGTGGTAGTATCGTATGCTGCCAGGCGTTGCCCCAGCGTTTTATCAAGTGGTATTCTTAGGATGTTTTCTTCGGTTACCAAAACGGTATCTGTTCCTTTTCTTATTACCTGCGGATCATTCAGCGTGGTAAAATTTACAGTAGCTTCTCCTAATTGCTTTGGTACAATATCAAAATCAGGATCAGATAATTTATATAAGGTATCCAAAAAACTGGCCGACTGCGCAATTTCATATACATGGATTTTCTCAATAGAATTAGAGTCTCCATACAAACCCGTATAGTCAATAGAGAGCACCACGGAGTCAATTCCTTTTATAGAATCTTTATTGAGAAAAGGATAGGAGCCTGCGTTAATGGGAAGAAGGTCAAAGTATATATTAGCGGTCGTTTTTCCAAACTCCGGATCATCTAATATACCTAAAGCGTGGTTATCATTTCGGGAGATTTGCGTGGAATCAGTCAGAAAGAAATCTCTCGTAATTACATCCAGGGTGGTATCAAAGGTGTTTATGTTATCCACAGGAGGAATCAGTCCAAGACCAAGTGTGGTAGTATCTATTTTTTGGCAGGATTGTTCAAGAATTATAAAGGTTGCAATAGAAAAAATCGCAAGGAAAAATTTCTTCACTAACAATAGTTAAATGGGTTACTCAATGAAACTTTGGCAAGAGCGAGGCCTTTTTTATTATTTGGCAAGATCGGTATATAATTGTAAATAGTCTGTTAAATCAGATTCGGCATTAAATGCCAAAACTTTTTTACCTCTTACTTTACCAAACTCTTCCACCAGCGATTTATCTACTTTTTCTGCGCCAAAAGTAACAGCGTCTGCATATAGGGCACCACCTCTAAACATGGCAGTATTAGTAGCATCTTTAAAGGGTTCCAGGTCCTTATCCTTGATATTAGGATGGATGTTCGCAATCTTTACAAAATCGTTTCCCAGTTGTTCTTTGAAGGTATTTTGGCCAATGGTATAAATAACTTTACTGTGGGTGAACACCGGTTCTTTTTTGTAAACCGTTTTAAGATAGAGGGGAATTAAACTGGTCATCCAGCCACTGCAATGGATGATGTCGGGAGGCCATCCGAATTTTTTAACAGTCTCCAGGGCTCCCTTGCAAAAAAAAACTGTTCTTAAACCGTTATCATCATACCATTTTTCATTCTCATCATGAAAAATATACTTACGTTTAAATAGATCTTCGTTATCTAAAAAATAAACCTGTAATCGAGCATTTGGCAGGGAAGCCACTTTTATCTGTAAAGGGTAATCATCATTGTCAACAGAAACATTAATACCCGATAACCGAACCACTTCATGTAATCTATGCCTTCTTTCATTTACGCTTCCGAAGCGGGGCATTATGCACCTCACTTCGAAGCCTCCATCATTTGCTTTTATAGCCAGTTTGTTAGCAATCTCAGCAAATTCCGTCATCTCCAGATAAGGTGACATTTCATGTGCAATAAATAAAATTCTTTTCTTTGTTGACATTATCGGTTAATATTGATGAGAAATAATATAAACGTAATATTTTTTTGAAATTAGTTTGCAAAGTTAAGGTATTTAATGGAACATAAGTTCCATAGCCGATTCCAGGGTGGGAAAAGTTGTTTAACATGATCCTTTTAAAAAAATCTGCTCAGGTAGTTAATTACATTATTCAACTCAAATCCACCGGATCTCAAATAGGTTTTGTGCCCACCATGGGTGCCCTTCACAATGGTCATTTATCGCTCCTGGAAAAATCATTGATGGAGAACGACGAAACCGTTTGCAGCATATTTGTCAATCCTACACAATTTAATGATGCCCATGATTTTCGCAAATACCCCATAACCATAGAGAAGGATCTCTATTTACTGGAGCAAGCTGGAACACATATTGTTTTTTTACCAGATGTTAATGAAATTTATCCTACAGGCATCAACCATTTACAGAACTTTGATTTAGGAGCGTTGGAAAATTTGCTGGAAGGTGCTTTCAGGCCAAATCATTTCCAGGGCGTTAGCCAGGTAATGTACCGTTTGTTAAACATTGTTCACCCTCATAATTTATATATGGGTCAAAAAGACTACCAGCAATGCATGTTGGTACAACGATTATTGCAAATAATGAAGGTAAATATTACACTTAAAATATGCCCCACGCAACGGGAAACCGATGGGCTGGCAATGAGCAGCCGAAATATGCGGTTAAATGATGATGAAAGAAAGAAGGCGGTAACCATTTCAAAGGTATTGGCATTCTTTAAAGAAAACCTGCGGCCGGGTGATCTCTCTCCTATAATTAATAAGGGTAAAGAAATGCTGGATCAAAACCAGTTTAAAACAGACTATGTTCAGGTGTCAGATGCACACACACTGGAGAAAGTCTCTAATTGGGACGGAAAGCAATCACTGGTTGCATTGATTGCAGCTTTTATTAATGAGGTGCGGTTAATCGATAATATGATTTTAACCGGTTGAGGCTAGAGTTATGTCAACTCTAAAATGACGCTTTGGCCATCAGCCTTCCCCTATCAGCTATCAAGGGGAAACTAATTCTAGCATTTGTTTTCCTGATAGCTGACTGCTGATAGCAGATAGCCAAAATAACCGACAGGTTATGTTTGACATGACACTGGCGTTAACAACACCCGTTTTATAATACCGGTAACCAGGATTTAAACCCTTTCAATTAGTGTGTTGTTTTTGAAAGATGCAACAGTTTTATAATCTTTTATCATTTGTACCTTATCTTTCAACTTTTTAATCATGGAATAATTATGGGTAAAAAAATTCTTGGTCTGTTTAAATATTTTTTGTTTCTGGGACTGGGAATTTTTTTGTTGTGGCTCACCCTTCGGAAATCGAACTGGGAAGAAATAAAGACCGACATTATAACGGCTAATTTTATTTTTCTCATTCCCGCTACCGTCATGATATTACTAAGCCATCTGAGCCGCGCAGTGCGGTGGAAAATTCTGATGGAGCCATTGGGTTATAAACCTTCATTACTGAATACTTTCCTGGCTGTAATGATAGGGTATTGGGCCAATCTTGCCGTTCCGCGACTGGGGGAAGTATTGAAATGCACTATCCTTGGTCGATACGAAAAAGTTCCTGCAGATAAACTGGTAGGCACCATTGTAGCCGAACGGGCATTTGATGTGGTTAGCCTGGTGGTAGTAATGACACTTACCATTGGCATTCAGTATGATCTTATAGGTCAATACGCTGGCGATATGCTTGGTAATATCTTTCATAATAAAGAAGGACAAATTCTCTATAAAAAGATATTTTTAACTCTTGGTTTAATTGCATTGGTACTTTTTATTATCGGTTTTTTATTAAAGAAGCTTGCCCATATTTCTTTCATTCAAAAAACAAAGATTTTTATAAAGGGCATACTCCAGGGTTTGACAAGCGTAAGGAATATTAAAAACAAAGGATGGTTTTTTTTCCACACTGTGTTAATTTGGGTATTGTATCTTCTTAGCACCTATATGGGATTCTTTGCGATGACCGATATGAGCCACTATGGAATAAAAGCCGCGTTTTCAGCACTTTCATTTGGCAGCCTCGGAATGATTGTACCCTCACCTGGTGGCATAGGGTCTTATCAATATGCAGTTCAGCAGGTATTGCTGCTGTATGGAATATCAGCAGAAAAAGGATTGTCATTAGGCATGCTGATCTGGTTTGCCCAAACAGGCATCGTGATTATTTTCGGCACACTCAGCTTTATTTTACTTCCCCTATTTAATAGATCAAAAAATGAAAAACCCAGACTTCATACTAAGTAAGTTACTATCTGTGAAAGCCTTGTTACAACAAGATACACGGTGGAAATTCCTCGGCAAAAAAACGGTGTTTACCAATGGCTGCTTCGATATATTACACGAGGGACATATATATTCATTATCCCAGGCTGCCAAAGAAGCGGATATCCTGATTGTGGGAGTAAACGCAGATGCATCAGTAACAAAACTCAAAGGAGCAGGCAGGCCGATTAATAACCAGGCATCCCGTTCCTTACTGCTGGCATCTTTGGTGATGATAGACGCCGTGGTAATATTTGAAGAAGACACCCCGTTAGAGATCATCTCTGCGTTACTGCCGGATGTATTAGTGAAAGGAGGCGATTATTCGCTGGAGCAGATAGTGGGTGCAAAAGAGGTGATAGCAAATGGAGGAAGGGTGGTTATTAACCCGCTTATACCAGGATTTTCAACCTCTGGCATAATGGAAAAAATGCATAAGCTTTAAGGGGTTGTCTGAATCCGAATTCACAGAACTAAAGAATTTTCAGAATAAAGCTTGTGTAAATTAATAGATATTTCAGCATTGAATAAGCCCATTAACAATTAACAATTATCTCGAGCCGTACATTCGCTCCACCTCCTGCACAATCTGCTCAATCTGCTCGTCATCGTTTTTAGGATCGTAGGGTTGTTTTAAACTACTATTGAAGAAAAAAGCGACTGTCTGATAAGCCCTGGCTGTTATACCGCCTTTATATTCTTTGATAATTTCGTAACAGTTATTACCCGTTTGCCGGTTAATGAGTTTCATCAAAATTTTGCCCTGGTATATAGAAAGATTTGTTAATGGATCCGTGAATTCTTTTTTTAATTCTTTTTCCCTGGATTTGATGTATGTTTTCCGCTGATCTTTTTCTTTCATGGAAATCATTTTAGCATTCATATCATTCATGACCGCCCCGGCTTTGCGCGCATAAGGGTAAGTGACATATACTGCATTTCGCAGTCTCGTCCATTCCCGTAACCGCTTCTTCATTTGCTCCGACATGGGGGCGGCAACATAACACATCTCCAGGTCGCGGGAAGGAATGGTATCGCCCTGGTAAACAATAAAAGGCACCGCCAGGGTATCATATCTTCCGAAACGGGTGTCCTTTTGCTGAGCCAAAGACGTGAAGCCCGTTATCATGAACGCGGAAAGGAAAATGAAATGAAAAATGATTTCTTTTAATATGTTTCTTTGTAACGCCATTAGTTTGAACCGGTATAACCTGCATAATTCATACCCGAACTGACAGCTAAGTAACCTTTAACGCTGTTTGTAGTTTGTTAATTGATTGATATTGATTTCAGCATACTTGCTTTGAAGGAAACCGTTTAAATACCTGTTAACTGCAAAATATGCAATAATCCAGGATTATGCGGTTGCTTTCACGGATCTGTTGAGTTGAACCCGACGCACAATGCTCATTACAAAACCAATGATCGTGATAATAATCCCCAACCATAGAACGTTAATAAAGGGAAATTCGTATACTTTAAGGGCCACAAAGGGTACCAGTTTTTGGGATTCTTTTACCTGGATCTCTATTTTCCGGTTGTCCAACACCCTGCTGAAACCAACGGCCATATTCTGCGCATAAATAGTGTCCACAATGAACTTCGCCTGGTTGTCTTTTACATAAAATACCGGCCTGGCAGGGTAGGTAAGTCCTTCCTTGGTGGTGATGGTAATATCCGCCATCAGGGCGGTATCCGAGGAGGTGAACTGGTATCTGTCGTTGGAAGGATTGGGCACTACCTTATTCAGAATCATGAAGCCATTGGAATAAAAAATGGTATCATTAATATCAAGCGGGTAATTGGTAAACTGGGCAGTATCAGCTTCCTTATCCATATTATCTGCGTAACTGATATAAGAAAAGATGTCTTTGTTCCAGTAATGTTTGCTGTCGGGATTATTGGAAAATCCTTCCTGTCCCTTGGTGTTTCGGATCAGGTTCGGGTAAAGGTTAAATTCATGCGTACTATCTTTCTTTTTAAGATTGATCTTAAAATACATAACGGTTCCACTGGCATTTGTGGAGTCACTGTTTAGAAAGGTAGCATGATAGGTACCCATATCTGTCTGGATATTCTTGATCAGCGTTAAATTCTCATTCGATTTTTGCTTTGTACTTGGATCAAACCTGATATTTATGCCAGTAGTGTTATACGATAACACTTGTTTCTTGGACGAAGAAATGAGGATGCCAACCAATACGAGCCCAAAGCCCAGGTGTGCTACTGAAGCCCCGGCAGCTTTTAGTTTGCCATTCAATCCCGACCAGATGTATAAGGAGTTAGCCACAACAGTGTATAAAGCAGCAAAAATAGCCAGGTGTATAGCGGCCAGGTAACCTGCACCATATGTATCATAATGAATACCTCCGAAAATACTAACCAGGGAACTCAGGATAACGGCAATAATGGTAGGCAGTGCTATCTTTTTATAGAAATATTTCGTTGCGGTATTCTTGTATTTTAAATACTGGGTTGCCGCCGTCAGGAAACCGATAACAATGGCCACAAAAATCTGGATCCGGTTATAAGGAAACTCCTTGTCTTCCCCAATGGCAAAATTGGTATTAAAAATCTTGTTGATAACAGGGAGAGAAGTAGCTGTAATGATAAACATAGCCGACAAAAAGAACACCAGCGAACCGATAAACATCCAGAACTCCCTGGAGTACGTACTTTCTTCTTTCGCGATAAAAGGAATGTGTTTGTAGCGTCGTATAAATAATACAATGGAAGGAACGGCGAATACCACCACTAAAATTCTCAATTGCCAGTTCAGCCCGGAGCTTGTAAATGCATGCACGGACGTATCAGCCAGGTCTCCACTGCGTGTAAGGTAGGTGGAGTATAAAATCAACATGAAAGCCAGGATGAAAAATAAATACGTGGACCTAAGGGAGTTGCCTGTTGCATTATAAATTACGAGTGTATGCAGCCCGGCAATCATCACCATCCAGGGCACCAGGGAAGCATTCTCTACAGGATCCCAGGCCCAGTACCCGCCAAATGTCAATGATTCATATGCCCATGCCGCGCCCATCATAATTCCTGTACCGAGAAGACAGGCAGAGAACAAAGCCCAGGGAACGGCGGCTTTTGTCCAGCCTCCATAATTTTTCTTCCATAAGCCGGCTATAGCATAGGCAAATGGAACTATAGTGGATGCGAAACTCAGGAACAATACAGGAGGATGGATCACCATCCAGTAATTTTGCAGTAGTTGGTTCAGCCCCTGGCCATCTTGCATTGCGGGCAGCGTTAAATAATCCGCCCGGGAAAATATGGCGCCTCCCTGTGCGGAATAAAATTCGCGTGTTAGCAAAAATGGGTTACTACCCACCTTTACCCCAAAAATATAAACACCCACGATCATGGTTGCCAGGCATAATTGAGCTATGCTCAAAACGGTCATCACCGGTGCTTCCCAGGTTTTGGCCGTTCTCATAAGTATAAATCCAAGCACTACATGCCACATAGTCCATAGGAGGAAACTTCCTTCCTGCCCTTCCCAAATACAACTTAAAAGATATTTAAAATTCAGTGACTTACTTGAATGATCCCATGCATAATAATATTCAAACTTATGAGTAACGACAATGTAGATTAATAATCCAAAAATGGCGAATACTGATATACCGTCGATTGCAAAAGCAAACCGTCCAAGACGCTTCCAACCATTGGCTTCACCAGGCAATTTATTACTGGCTGATTTAAAGTACGCTATTGTAGCAACAAGGGAAGCAACAAAAGAAAGTAAAACAAAGAAATGACCGAATTGGCCGGGCAACAAGTGTTCGCCTATATAATCCATCTGCTAATTAATTTTGACTCAGGTTATTTTGAGCTGCTTTAGGGTCGTCTTTATACTTGGATGGGCATTTGATAAGTATTCCGTCTTTGGTAGTAATTTCAAATATATCCCCCCTCATCGTTCCTTTTAACACAATTCTTTCCGCTTTTTCCATATCATAAGGTTTTTCAAAATGATACACCACCTGGGCCTGATTTCCAAGGGTGTCTACGATGTGAAAACTCAGGTAGTTTGGATTATTCCGTGGGTCGTAAACAATGGGTTTGGAATTATCAAGCTTTGCTATTATAGTTACGTTTTTGCCATCTTTCTGTTTAGCAGAAGCAATCGTTTCATACGTAGACAGGTTTCCCATAAAACTGATCAGTACTGCTATGGATACTGCAATAAAAACTAGAAGTATAATGTGTGTTTTCTTCATATTCGCAAATTCAACGCAAATCTAATTCAAAACAACCAGAATAAATTAGTTCGAAGTTCTTTACTTAATATGAATAGAGGATATAGTCGTGTTAAAAATATAAAACCCGGTTAAAATTATTGAATTGCACAACTAACCGGCAATCAATCTTCGTACATATGCGAACGTAAACCATTTTTGATATACCTTGCATCGCATTTTTTGATGGTATATAATTTTCTCATTTAAGGAGCAAATGTTTCTTCAATACTATTGAAACAACTAAATCGTTTTCATATTTAAAGTATTTATTCGATGACTGATCTTTCTTTATTTGATAATAATTGTGTTGGCAACCCTAATTATAACATCTTCGGACTTCCATTTACCGAAGAAGAAGCCCGCCTGGTCATTTTGCCCGTACCATGGGAGGTTACGGTAAGCTGCACCGCTGGCACTGCCCGGGCCTGTGAACATATTTTTAAAGCATCCCTTCAAGTGGATCTTTTTGACATAGACAACAAAGAAGGGTGGAAACAGGGTTTTTATATCCGCCCTTCTGATAAAAAAGTTTTGTTAAAAAGTGATTACCTGCGTAAAGAGGCCGAATTGTACATCGATTACATAGCAAAGGGCTCTAAGGTGGTTAAAAACACCTTCATGTCTAAATCACTGAAGGAAATTAACGAGGGTAGTAATTTCATGAACACCTGGGTGTACGAACAGGCAAAGGAACTGCTCGACAAAGGTAAACTGGTAGGTTTACTGGGTGGGGATCATAGTACCCCACTCGGCTTTTTTAAAGCGCTGTCTGAAAAACATGGTGACTTCGGGATATTACAAATTGATGCCCATTGCGACCTGCGTAAAGCTTATGAAAATTTTACGTATTCACATGCCAGCATCATGTACAATGCACTTGAACAGATCCCCGAGATCAAAAAATTAGTACAGGTGGGTGTGCGGGATTTTGGCGACGATGAATGGAATTTGATCTGTAACAGCAATTATAAAATAATCACCTACTTTGATAAAGAACTCAAAGAGCGGCAGTTTGAAGGACAAACCTGGAAACAGATCACGGATGAAATCGTAAATCATCTCCCGGAAAAAGTGTATATCAGTTTCGATATTGACGGGCTGGATCCTAAATTATGCCCCAACACGGGAACACCGGTTTTAGGCGGCATGGAAGCAGAACAGGTGTTTTACCTTTTGAAAAGCATCATAAAAAGCAACCGGAAACTGATAGGATTTGACCTTTGCGAGGTAGGAGTTGGTGAAAATAATTGGGATTCTAATGTTGGGGCCAGGGTTTTATGGCGACTTTGTAATCTTCTTGTTCAAAGCAATAATTAGTTTAAAGCTTATGGTTCAACGCTTAAAGTTCAGCGGTTCAATAGGCATAAGGATTGTTACAAAGATTTATCGGTTCAGATCTGCTAATCATTCAAACTCGGCAAACTTTAGCCTTACACTTTAAACTTAGAACCTTAAACTTTGAACTTTTATCTATGGTTTTCGACTACGTAGTTACTCTAAAAAACGAAAGAGGTAAATATATTAATACCATCAGCTTGTTGCTCTGCCTGATGTCCGCTGCATTTTTTCTTATCCAGCAAATCAAAACGGGGAAACACTCTTTCATATTTCTTATTTCATTCTGTTTAATAACTGGTGGCCTTATTTGGAACCGGTATATTGTTACTAAAAAACGCAAGCCCGTGTTTTACAGCCGGATTTTACTGGTTGCAGGCGTAACCTGGTTTGCCATGCCCTTCCTGTCATGGACAGGGTTGCCGTTAATACTGTTGGCATTGCTGGAGAAACAGGCAAGATTTACATTAGAGATAGGCGTAACAAAGGACCGGATCGTTTTTAACAGCCTTTTTAAGAGAAAATTTTATTGGACAGATTTTAATAATGTTATTTTAAAAGATAATATTCTCACACTTGATTTTAAAAATAACCGGCTATTCCAAAAAGAAACGATCGATGAAACTGGTAATGTGGAAGAAGAAGAATTTAATGAATATTGCAGGAATCAATTAAAGGGCTCAGATTTGAATTAGTTAGTAGCTATTCAAAAAAGTGGGTTCCACCTGTTAATTGTGCACTGTCAGTCTCACCTGGCTATAAATTTTATCAAATAACCCGATCAAATAACCGAATTTTGCAGCCGTTCCTTTTAAAAGAACTGTGCCCGGTAAAGTCACTCAAATAAAAATGCAGTCAATAAAACATTCCCCTTACCTTCTGTATTCGGATGGAGAAGGAGAGATTTTTGAAGATATCAGCCTGTATGCCACCGGCCGCAGCGGCTGGGATACCATGCAGGTACCGGTGGAAGACTGGATTGATATCCCTGAAGGCGGCCAGCTATATGAATTGCCCGGTCGCCGGGGAATTGGAATCGATGTTAAAACCGGACTAATGCGGTTATGCAAAAAAGGCTGGGCAGTCGCCGCTTTTATTCCACCCGCTCATACCGGGCTTTACCTGGCTGCATATGAAACCCAACCGGAAGCGCCTACCCTTCCCTTATTTTGTTATACAGCAGTTGGCTGGTATAAAAAGAGATTTTATGTGCCTGCTGTTCGTATAGAAAATGATATCAGGCAGGAAGCTGCCGGTTTTAATAACCAGCTAATAAAAACGGGCGTTGAAAATTTGTTAAAGGCGTATCCTCATAATCGACTCGTTCAACATTTAGGTAAAAATTGTGCTTTAACATATCATTGTCCGGCTGCGCGTAATTTTTTTATAGGAAGATGGGAATGCCCCGTTCCAACCTCTCCTGCGTGTAATGCAAACTGTATCGGCTGCATCTCTTTTCAGCCGGAAGAAGAAACAATCGTGTCCACGCAGGATCGTTTACGATTTAAACCCACAGCAGAGGAAATAATTGAATTTACCGTGCCTCACCTGGAAACCGCTCCCTATCCGATTGTAAGCTTTGGCCAGGGTTGCGAAGGGGAACCTCTGCTGATGTGGGAAACCATCCGCGAAGCCATTATTGAAATACGGAAACATACCTCCAAAGGAAGCATCAATATTAACACCAATGGATCAAAACCCGAATCGGTAAGAGCACTATGCGAGGCCGGGCTCAACAGTATACGAGTGAGCACTAATTCTGCCCGGAAACATATTTACGAACCTTATTACCGGCCAAACAACTACATATACGAAGATATTGTCGAAAGTTTACAGGTTGTACGAAACTACGGTGGGTGGACCTCCATTAATTATTTTGTTTTCCCCGGTATGACAGACAGCCTGGAGGAGTACGAGGCACTACGTCAATTGATCAGGAAAACGGGTCTGAACATGATCCAGTGGAGAAATTTTAATATCGACCCGGATTGGTATATGGGCAAAACCGGGGTTACGGAAACAGGCGAATGCCTGGGCTTGAAGCAACTACAGGAACTCATCAAGGATGAATTCCCTGATCTGAAGTTTGGATATTTTAATCCGCCTATGGAAAGAATAAGAGGAAATTATGAGCGGGATTTTGCACATTAGTTATCGTTTATAAAAATCAATACACATCATTCACCATTCCAGCGAATGCAGCAACCCGGCAAAAAGAACCTATACATCGGCGTTAGTTTAGCAGTAATGGCAACTATTATCTGGTCGGTAAACTTTGTCATTGCACGTGGCATTTCGAGTAAAGTGCCCCCACTAAGCTTAAATTTTTTCCGTTGGGCTTCAGCTTCTGCTTTGATATTTCCTTTCGCGTTTAAAAGCTTCCTGGCAGAAAAAGAGCTGGTCTTCAAACACTGGAAGTATTTTTTCGCCGTTTCCTTTTCCTGCATCCTGTTATTTAATAGCATGGTATATATAGCAGGTCATCATACTACCGCCATAAACCTGGCATTAGTCGGAACCACTTCTTCGCCCATTTTCACTATTATTCTTTCCGCCATTTTTTTAAAAGAAGCAATAAGGCCTTTACGAATTTTGGGGTTGTTGATCTGTATTACAGGTATCCTGTACCTCCTGTCTCAAGGAAGTTTTCAGCACTTATTAGCCTTCCGCTTCTCCCGGGGTGACTGGTGGATATTAAGCGGTGCTTTCTTTTTCGCACTTTATACAATCCTGGTTAAACGAAGGCCGGAGGGCATATCTTCTTTAGTTTTCTTATTCGTTTTTATTTTGCTTGGTGCAGGTATGCTTTTGCCTCTTTATATTTGGGAATATCAGCATGCCGCTCCTATTGCCTGGAATGGGCAACTCAGGGGAGTTATATTATACCTGGGCCTCGGCACCTCAATAATTGCCTATTTATGCTGGAACGCCGCTATCTTACGAATTGGTTCTTCCCGTACCGGCTTATTTGGAAATCTTATGCCTTTATTCAGTGCCTTTGAAGCGTTATTGGTTTTGAATGAAAAAATCCAAACCGTTCATATCATTAGCGGGATATTAGTGATAACCGGTTTGATAATTGCCAATTTACGGAATGCGAGTATGGCTTAAAAAAAGCAATATGAAGAAAGTCATCATCATCGGCGCAACCTCTGGCATTGGAAAGGAACTTGCTCATCGTTTTGTGAACGCCGGTTATCGTGTAGGTATTACCGGCAGAAGACGAGAATTACTTGATGAGCTGCAAGGGGATATGAAGAAGGGGTCTATTGAAACGGAATGTTTCGATGTTACGGGTTCAGAAAACATTTCACATCTTCAATCATTGATCAGCAAGCTGGGCGGACTGGACATGTTGTTGTACAACGCGGGGTTTGGTGATCCCAGTCCTACCCTGGAATGGCAGATAGATAAAAAAACAATTGATATTAATGTGAATGGTTTTATCGGAATCGTTAACTGGAGTTTTCATTATTTTACACAACAGGGATGGGGGCAAATTGCAGCTACATCGTCCGTAGCTTCAAACAGGGGTAATAGTTTCGCCCCGGCTTATAGCGCCAGCAAGGCTTTTATGAGTTGCTATCTCGAAGGCCTTCACCTGAAAACACGAAGAATGAAAATGCCCATTTTCATCACTGATATACAACCGGGTTTTGTAAAAACAAAAGAAATAAATATAAAGGGCCAGTTTTGGATCGTACCATTACCAAAAGCTGGAAAGCAAATTTTTGATGCCATTAAAAATAAACGTTTCAGGGTGTATGTCTCCAAAAGGTGGCGTTTAATTGCAGTGCTGATGCGGATAGTGCCGAGGTTTGTTTATGCATGGGTTGGATAGGAATGGATATCGGCTATCAGCTATCGGCTATCGGCTATCAGCTATCGGCTATCGGCTATCGGCTATCAGCTATCGGCTATCGGCTATCAGCTATCAGCTTTACGTTTGCGTATCCAAATTTACTCTCGGGCATTACGTATTGCTTGAATACTAATTTAGTTGAAACAAAAATATCATTACAGA
>JBDSBP010000096.1:0-11673 GCA_039921525.1 Chitinophagaceae bacterium
AGATAAAAAATAAAAAAAAAACTAACCTCTTCAATTTTTGAAGGGGTAAAATCACACAAATAAACTTTTAAGGTTTTACCTTCGAACTCGTTTATTGATTGGTAATAAAAGTGAGGAGTGAACCATGATGAAGTACAACGATACAACCGTAATGAAAGCAATTTCAATTTGTTTTAAACCCTATTTAAAGCCCGAAGAAGCTATGATCTATTGCAACCTGGGCAGAACACAGCTAGCAAAAAAGTGTGAAGAATATGGAATCTATAAAAATGCAAACGGCTATTATAAACGCGAAGATCTTGATCTGATTTTATCAGGAGCACCCTCAAAAATTGAGGCGTTGGTAAAGAAAATAAAATTATAAAGAAGGCAATTTATTGATTGCTTCCAGGGCATTGGGTTTCCTATACCTCTTATAGGTCTTATGAACATACTTTGTTGATGTGTGGCCCAACATTCCTGCTACCGTGGCAATATCAGTTCCTTTATCCTGTAACAAAACAGAAAAACTATGTCTGGCGCAATGCCAGGTAATGTGTTTATCAAGGCCGGCAGCGTCACACCATTCTCCTAATATTTTGTTAGCTCCGTTAGCCGTGGGGAGTTTAAATACAAGGCCAGTTTTTCTTTCTCCCAGAATTTTAAGGGCAATCGGATGAAGAGGTAAATCCAGGAACTCACCCGTTTTCTTTTGGTCAATCTGAACAACCTCGTCCTTTTTAATGTCTTCCCAACGAAGAGGTTTCACATCAACCCATCTGAAACCGGTATACAAGGAAAATACGAAGGCTTTTTTGACTTCGTGATTAATACAAGGCGTGTTCATCAACTTCGTATATTCCTCAACTTCCAATATATCCTTTACTTTTTTATTCGGCTTGGCTTTAGACGCAAGGCTATCTGCAGGACTATTTTTAAAATAACCATCCTTCTTCGCTGCTTCCAACACACGTTTAAAACGGCTGAAATAATTAGCAGGTGTTTCACCATTCAAATGAGCAAGTAAATAACTTCGAAATCGTTCGCAGAATGTTTCGTTTATATCTATTGGAGATAAATAATCTTTGCCTACAAATTTTTTGAACGATCTTAAGCTTTGACTTAAATGGCGATTTCCTTTCCTGGAATTGAGCTTAACAAATTCTTCATAGTATTCCATGAAGTTTACTTTCAGTTTATGCTGGGGTATATAGCCACTATTTATAGCCTGACGATCCAGAATCATTTGGGAACGTTTTGTTTCCAAAATCTTTTGGGCTTCTTTGTTATGATTTCTTTGTAATTGATCTTTTGGCTTTACATAACTAAAAATACCGGTAGAAATACGTTGTCCTGAGCCTTTACCCCATTCCAGGGAATAATACTCCTTTTGTTTATTGGAAGACAATCTTTTCGTTACATTGATATTCATTTAAAACGTGTGCCAAATTGTGTGCCATTTATGTGCCGTAATCAGTGGTAGAATGTGTAAAAAAGCAGCACAAATTGAACTTCTTATAAGTGTAACTAGCTGTAAATCAATGTAATAAAGTCGTATAAAAGTGCCCGGGACTGGATTCGAACCAGCACAACCTTGCGGATGCTGCGACCTGAACACAGTGCGTCTACCAATTTCGCCACCCGGGCATTATTATGAGGAGCTTCAGGGCTGCAAACCTACGTTAAACTAACAAATCAGCAAAGCTCCTTTCCAATTTATTTCAAAATCGCACTCTAGCGTTTCCACCCTATCAGTAAAACCCCAATCACCACCAATACCGTTCCCGCCAACTGTTCTGTAAAAATGGGTTCACCCAATATAAAGTGCGCCTGGATAATGGTTGATACCGGGCCAACTCCAGAAATAATAGCCACATTATTCGACCCGATCCGCTTCATGCCATTGGAAATGAGCAACGCAGGTACAACGGTTGCCACAACGGCCAGTAAAATTCCATATCTCCAAAGACCGGTTCCTGAATCAAGTGCGTGGTAATTGCCTGCGAACATAAAATGTACGAAAACGCCCACCGTAGAAGCCAGCATGGCATAAGCGGTAAATTTAGTAGGACCAACCATCGGTATCAGCCGTCCGCTGCCTACTATATAAATAGAATACGTGATCGAGCATAAAAAAATCATAAAGCTGCCCCAGATAAAATTGGGATTGGAGATGTCGATCTTCAATTCTCCGAAATAGGCAATCGCAATGCCTAAATAGGTAAGCCCCAACGCGATTTTCTGGGTGCCTTTAATTTTTTGTTTAAAAACAGAAGCATTTATCAAAACAGTGAATGTGGGATATAAAAAAAGGATCAGTCTTTCCAAACCCGCGGAAATATATTGTAACCCTATAAAATCAAAAAGACTGCTAAGATAATACCCCAGCATGCCAACAATAAAAATAGCTATCCATTGCCGTGAGGTTAGTTTGACATTGTCTTTTTTATTGGAAGCAAATAAGGCGATAGCTATAAAGAAAGGAAGTGAAAAAACCATCCGTAGCATGAGCAACGTTAATGCATCAACGGGTGTATCCGTAAATGCCTTTTTTACAATGATAGCCTTGGTAGAAAATAACACCGCACCTAAAAATGTAAAGACAAATCCGGCGAATATAGAAGTTGGTTTTATGGTTGTTGAAGTCATGGAGGAAGGCTATCAGCTGTCAGCTATCAGCTTCCTGCGTATAACATTAGTTAATTCTAAAAATTGCTATTGTACGAACACGTCATTATAGTAAACACTTTGAAGATGCAAAGCTGAAAGCTGATAGCTGACTGCTGATAGCCCTTAAGCTGATACATTAAAATCCCGCAAAGCATCATTAAGACTTGTCTTCAGATCGGTACTGGGCTTTCGCTGTCCTATGATGAGAGCGCAGTTAACATGGTATTCGCCGGCCGGGAACTTTTTCGCGTAAGTGCCTGGTATCACCACACTTCTCGCGGGTACCCGTCCTTTATATTCAATAGGCTCGCTGCCGCTTACGTCAATAATCTTGGTGCTTTGTGTTAATACAACGTTGGCTCCTAACACGGCTTCCTTTTCAACACGAACACCTTCTACTACAATAGATCTCGAACCAAGAAAGCAGCCATCTTCAATAATTACCGGCGAAGCCTGCAAGGGTTCCAATACACCACCAATTCCTACTCCGCCACTTAAATGAACGCCCTTGCCAATCTGGGCACAACTGCCGACGGTGGCCCAGGTATCCACCATGGTGCCTTCGTCAACATAAGCGCCGATATTAACATAGCTGGGCATCAGCACCACGTTCCTGGCGAGGAAGGCTCCATATCTTGCAACGGCATGTGGAACAGCCCTTACTCCCAGTGAAGCATAGTCGCTTTTTAAACTCATCTTATCATAAAATTCAAACGGAGGCAATGAAAAGGTTTCCATATGCCGGATTCCAAAATACATCAATATTGCTTGTTTCACCCATTCATTAACCTGCCAGCCGAGATCGCCTGATTCATTTTCGAAGGGAGAAGCCGTACGTAATCTACCCTTATCCACTTCTTCGATTACTGCTGTTACTGCATCTATATATTTTTTTTCCTTCAATAAATTGCGGTCCTTCCATGCTTCCAGAATAAGGTCTTTCATTATAATTATTTTTGCAAACATAATCCAGTGGCGCGAAATGGCAATGAGGTATGAGGTATGAGGTACGAAAACCCCGAAAGTACAATGTCTTTTGCCTAAGCAAGACTTCTTAATTTTAAGAGCAACTTTCCAAAGTTTTTGACTGACTTCCGAAGTCTGGAAGACTTCGAAAGTCTTGTATAAGCAATCCCATGTTCATATGCCCAGCGACGGTATTGGAAACCTAAAAACCTTCGAAAAATATTATTGCATGCATCCATTCAAGACTTCCGAAGTCTGGAAGACTTCGGAAGTCAATCAAAAATTTCAAGAAAGCCAATCAAAGAACTTCGGAAATTTTTATTGGATCTTCAATGCAGAGCTTTTCCTTAACTAAATAACATCGGGGTTTTCTTACCTCACACCTTATATTTCATCTCACAATCAATACCCACCCACTTGTCACCTTAGTCCCATTTCTCAAATCAAGGGTATAATAATAAGTTCCAAAAGGCAGAGGCTGGTTATTATACCTGCCGTCCCAGCGTTTGCTATAACCCCTGGATTTGAATACCACCTGACCGTTCCGGTTAAACACAGTGATCATTGCTTCATTATACGTTTGCAGGTTTTCAATATTCCAAACGTCGTTAATGCCGTCTCCATTAGGCGAAAAAGCATTCGGTACAACAACTTTTTGGTAAACCCTTACGAACACTTTATCCACTGCGCTTCCGCAGCCATCCCCGGAAGTAACGATCAATGTGTAGGTTATTGTATCAGGGGGTGTTATGGTGGGCGTTAACGAATTACTATTGTTCATATAACTTCCGGGACTCCATTGGAATCGCACATTGGTTCCACCCGAAAAACCTTGCAGCATGGCCGATTGGCCCTCAAATAGTTGTATCTCCTTACCGGCATCTGCAACAGGTTTTTTTGAAACATTGATATTCACAGAATCGCTTGCGCTGCATCCGTTTTGATCTTTTATGGTTAGAATATACTTTGTAGAATCTACGGGCCTGGCAATAGGGTCCTTTATTGTGGTCGATGAAAGTCCGGCTGATGGAGACCATAAGAAAGAAGTCGCATTGGAAGCGTGTAACGTTACGCTGCTGCCTTCACACAGATGCTGACCTTGACCCGCCTCCACGGTGGGTTTGGGGAAAACCTGGATCAATACCGAGTCAATGCCGATACATCCTCTCGCCGTAATAGCTTTTACATAATAGGTACCGCTGTTATTAAAAGAAGCAATCGATTTAGGATTTGAAAGGGTAGAGGTGAAGCCGCCGGGTCCTGTCCATAAGTATGTGCTTGCCCCCGACGCCTGTAAATTCATCGGGCCCTGGTCACAAACGGATTTATTGCTTAAAGCATTAATCAAAGGGTTAGCATTTATGCGTATCATAACAACATTGGAATATATCCTGCAGGCGGCGTTTGTAATATTACCAGCTTCTGCCACGGCCAGGCGGTAACGATAGTCACCGATCCCGGTTGTATTTCGGTTATAGCTGGGAGTTATAGCGCCGTTTATATCTTTCCATAACACGCTGTCGGTGCTCACCTGCCATTGGTATGCGGGATTAGAATAACCTACCGATAAAGAAGCACTCAGGGCGAATTGCTGTGTATCACCCTGGCACAGGTCAACAACGGTGGTGCCGCCCGCATAATTAATAACAGCATTTACAGAAGCTCCACAGGCCCGGAATGTAATATCATCCAGGATAAGGTCATTGCCACAACCACCGGGTGCATTATTTGTAAGGCGTAAAATGATATTACTCACTGTAGAAGGGGTAGTAAAAAATAAACCATATTGTTTCCAATCAGGCCCGGATGTTTGGGTTATATCGCCCGTATCATAAGTGCCCAGCACCACGCCCGCTGTGGTTTGTATTTTAAAGGTAAGGTTAGGATCTATAGGCCTGCCCTGGCAGGCAGACGAACGTAACACATTCAACACCCAGGCTGCAAACTCATAGGTAGTGTTTGGACATAATCCCTTAACTGTATCAACATAAAAATCTCCGGGAGTATATGATGCATTTACCAACATCATGTACCCATTAACATCATTCGGTGTATGATCGGAAAGAAGATTATGCCAGGTATTGTTAAAGCAATTGGCCGTGCTGTTCACAACGGTATAAAATCCATCACCCGGACAGCCGGCGGCGGTATAGTTGTAATTATTATTGACTGATGCCAAAGGTCCACCCGGGTTGGAACCGCTGCCAAAAGTTACATTGATCACGGGATCTCCCAGGCTTCCGGTGCAGATTTGCGCCTGGCTTATTAAAGTTGATAGCAGTACAGTTAAAAAGATTCCAATTTTTTTGCTCATTCCCAGAAATACATTTTTGACCGCTGATGCAAATGATAAAATGATAATGATGATAAGAACATCTGGAATGTCCTGGTATTAGACCTGTTCTACATCATTCCTTTAAATAATTAACAACCTCATCTTTCATATGGAAGCATCGGCGTTCAAATATAATAATTTAAGTCCATCTTCAGCGGCACTCAAATCATCCATTGCTTAACATTATGCTTACTATATTTGTAATGGGAAGGAAGTTCGAGTTAGATTAAAGATTTGAGAAGTGAACGTCTATCGCCGATAGCCGATATACAACGGCAGGCCCTTAAACCTAAAAATAAAATGCCCAATTTGTTAGAACAATTAGAGGAAACAACCAGGTATATTAAATCGTTATACTCTTTCCGGCCTATAATTGGAATTGTATTGGGCAGTGGTTTGAGTAATTTATCGGATGAAATAAGTGTAGAGAAAGAAATTAGTTATGATGATATTCCCCATTTCCCGGTTTCTACGGTGGAAGGACATCACGGTAAACTTATTTTTGGCAGGTTAAGCGGAAAAATCATCGTGGCCATGTCGGGCCGTTTTCATTTCTACGAAGGTTATTCGGCGAGGGAAGTAGCGTATCCCATTAGGGTAATGAAGTACCTGGGAATAGAAACACTGTTGATCAGTAACGCCGCCGGCGGACTAAATCCTGACTTCAGGGTAGGAGACCTTATGTTGATACATGATCATATCAGCCAGTTAACGGTAAACCCGCTATTAGGTAAGAATGAAACAGAATTAGGTCCGCGTTTTCCCGATATGAGCGAACCCTATTCAAAAGAGTTGATTCTTAAAGCAGAGGAAATTGCAGCCAGATTAGATATACGGGTAAAAAAAGGAGTGTATATAGGTGTCACTGGTCCTACATTCGAAACCAGGGCTGAGTATAAAATGCTGAGGCTGCTTGGGGCCGATGCCGTAGGAATGAGTACGGTGCAGGAAGTAATTGTTGCAAGGCATGCCGGCCTACCCATATTGGCGATGAGTGTAATTACCGATATCGGTATCCGTGAGGAAGAAAATATAATCACACATGAAGAAGTGTTGCAGGCGGCTAAAGATGCAGAGCCCAGATTAACAAGTATTTTTAAAGAACTGGTAGCACAGTTATGATCAATTGAACGAATTTTACCAATGTCAGCCGCATCAAAATTTTTTATCATTAATCAGTCGAGTTGTTTGTGTGATTAGAAGATTGAACATATCGTTTATAATGGGTTTACTGATTTTATGCTTTTGCCAGCAGTCAGTTGCGCAAAACCCATTGAAAAGGTTACCAGGAGCCGGCAGTTTGGGTGGGCGATCCGGCGGTGGTGGCGGTGGTAAAGGAACTGATAGTTTGGGGCACAGAACCGGTTTAGAAGATTCTATCACCATAACATACCGCTTCCTGGATACCAGCCGTTACAGGAAATTTGATTCCAGTATCTCCGATTTTACAACACGTTTTCCCATCCCGGCGGATTATGCGTTCCTGGGAAATACAGGCAACGCGGCACATTCGCTCATCTTTAATCCTGTAAAAACAACAGGCTGGGACCCGGGCTTTCATGCATTTGATATCTACCAGTATAATATACCCGAAACCAGGTTTTTCAGCACCACGCGCCCTTATTCCGAGATCGGTTACGTGTTAGGAAGCAGGACGGAACAACTGATCAATATATTACACACACAAAATGTTACCCCTGATTGGAACGTAGCATTTCAATACCGTTTAATAAATGCGCCCGGCGCTTTTAAAAACCAAAATACCAACCATAATAATTACCGGTTGAATTCTTTTTACCAATCCAAAAACCGGCGATACCATGCTTTTTTTATTGTAGTAAATAATAAGATACAGTCGGCGGAGAATGGTGGTATCCTTGGTGACCAGGACTATCTTGATGATGTTAAATCGTATGCCAACAGGTTGCTGGTTCCCGTTCAACTCGGAAATAATGTGGGAAGTACGGCGAGCGTTTTTAGCAGTACTATAAACACCGGAACCAAGTACAAAAATTTTACCTTCATGTGGCGCCATCAATACGACCTGGGTAGAAAAGATTCCATAGTTACCGATTCTACCGTAATACCATTATTTTATCCAAAATTCAGGCTGGAGCATACCTTTCGCACCACATCCTATACTTATAGTTTTGTTGACCTGGCGGAGGCCTCACAGAACGCTGATTCAGGATTCTATCGCCGTAATTATGGATTTCTACAAAACCCAACAATGCTTACGGTGCAGGATAAGTGGAACGAACTTGTGAATGATGTTTCCATCTACCAGTTTCCCGACGAAAAAAATGCCCAGCAATTTATTAAAGTAGGGGGGTCTTTGCAAAATCTGAAAGGTGTTTTCGATGTAGGCACAAAGCAATTCTATAACATGTTTATACATGGTGAGTATCGTAATAAAACACGTAATCAAAAATGGGACATAGAAGCAAACGGACAATTGTACCTGGCGGGATCCAGTGCAGGTGACTACTCGGCGTTGATCAGCCTGAAGCGGTATATAAGCAAACAAATTGGATACTTCCAGGCAGGCTTCCAGAATGTAAATCGTACCCCATCTTTTATCTTCGACAACGCAAGCAGTTTTAATTTTGACGGTTCATCTTCCTTCAACAAGGAAAATATCACCAGCATTTTTGGTACAATTGAACAGCCGCAACGACGCTTAAAATTATCCGGCACTTATAATCTAATTACCAATTATACCTATTTCAGGGATTATTATCATGCGGATCAATCATCAGCATTATTTAATCTGTTACAGATAACGCTGGATAAAGAATTCAGGGTTGGCCGATTATGGCGGTGGTATACCCAGGCAACCGTACAGCAAAAGGCTGGTGCCGCTCCTGTGAATGTTCCCCTGGTTTATACGCGTAACAGGTTTGGGTACGATGGCAGCCTGGGATTTAAAAACCTCCATTTTCTTTTTGGTACAGAAATTAAATATTATACACCGTACAAAGCGGACGGGTATTCTCCTCTGCTTGGTCAATTCTACTATCAGAATGCACAAACGATCAGTCTCAAAATGCCTGAAATAGCATTATATGTCACATTTCGTATCAAGAGTTTCAACGCATATGTACGGGGAGAAAACCTAAATTCACTCCGTATAAAAGAGCAGTTTGGCTTTACGAATAATAACCTGGCGGCTCCATTATACCCTTACCAGGGCTTGCAGATCAGGTTGGGTATTTTCTGGAGTTTCGTGAACTAGGGCTTACCATGACCTAATCTCTTAAATTTTAAGATCCCTTTCAAATTGTTGGCGAAATCTTAAAATTACCAAAATCATCAAAATAATATCATACTAGTAAAATCCTGTTTAACTTTGATTGACAGATGAAAAAAGTCGTTACCCTTTTTATTGCGGTTTTGTATCTCGCTGTCTCCAGTGGACTGGCCGTGGAGATACATCATTGCATGGGTAAGATTGCTGATATCAGTCTTGGCGCTTACAAAACAGATGCTTGTGATTCCTGCGGAATGCCAAAAAATTCCGGTTCTTGTTGTAAGGATGAAGTGAAATTTGTTAAAATCCAGGATGCTTACAAATTAATGAATGTTAATTACGAGCTGAATGTTCCTGAATCTGATATTAACAATAACCATTTTCTGGTAAACAATTTCACCATCAGCCTGGCTTCTGGTTTTAATAAGGGTAAGGCACATTCCCCTCCGGATTACCATCTCCCTTCTCTTTGCATACGCAATTGCGTTTTCAGGATCTGATTTCTTTCTCGTTTTCATTATCTAACGGTGATGGATATTCCTTGTAGCTCTCTAATCTTCAAAGTCTTTCAGATTATTCGAAGGTTATTAATCGTTCCCTTCTTTCAATAAAAAAATCATATCAAAATGAAAAAATTATTCATTATACTAGCATTGGCTGTATGTTTTACAAACGTTAACGCGCAATTTAAAACCGCTGTATTGCAGGCCAGTGGATTAACGTGTGCCATGTGCTCCAAGGCCATCAATAATTCTCTCGAAAAATTGTCATCTATTCAATCTGTAAAAGCCGACATAAAAAATTCGGCTTTTAATATTGTGTTCACACCCGGTGTTTCCATGAATATTGACCAGTTAAAAAAAGCGGTGCAGGATGCAGGATTCTCGATAGCCAAACTGAAACTTACCGGCGATTTTGTGAATGTTGCGGTAAAAAATGATGAGCATGTTCAAATTAACGGAGCAACATTTCATTTTTTAAATATTAGTAATCAGACACTCAATGGAAACCGGGAAATTACTATTGTTGATAAAAATTTTTTAACCGCCCGCGAATTCAAGAAATTCAGTGGAGCTACTCAAATGTCCTGTTTGCAAACGGGTAAAGCGGAAGCTTGCTGTAAGAAGGAAGGCTTTGCAGAGAATAGCAGGATATATCATGCAACTATTTGAAGTTCCAGGTTTGAGGGATGAGGATGAGGGATGAGGTATGATAATATAGCCTTCGGCTATTACTTTTAACGTAATGCCTGTAATCACGAAAAAGAGTTTATTAAAAATTAAAGTATTTACATGATAAAAGCAAAGAACATATTAAAGCCAGCTTCTTCTTTCTCATACCTCGTACCACATACCTCATACCTCTTTCTAAGTATCTTGATTTCAGCCTGCCTCTACGGGCAGCCTAAAATTGGAGAAAAAACGCCGAACATTGCCTTGCGTGACGTGAAGGGTGGTGTACGGAGATTATCTGAATATTCCAATAAAGTAGTCTTGGTAGATTTCTGGGCTTCCTGGTGCGGGCCTTGTCGCAGGTCTAACCCAAACCTGGTTCGATTGTATGCAAAGTATAAAGCCAAAGGTTTTGAAATTTATGGTGTCAGCATTGATGAAGATAAAGCTGCCTGGAAGAAGGCCATTGCCAAAGACAATATTTCCTGGACGCAGGTTATAGAAGTCGGCGCATGGGATGGTCGGGTGGCTTCTGCCTGGAAGGTGGAGCAGCTGCCTACCTCTTATTTACTTAGCAAGTCGGGAATAGTAGTAGCCGTTGATCCCTTCGGGAAGGACCTCGAGCATAAAATTGTAAAGCAGTTAAGCAGGTAATTATGAAAAAATATTTATTTTTCATTTTATTCGTTTTTTCTATCAGGCTTTTAACAGCACAGGAGTTATTCGTTTTTACCGAACCCGCATCAAATATGCCGGCACACTCTATTTCGGCAAAACTAACAGGCAGATCACCGATCAGTAAATACAATAATTTTTTTAAACAACGGTATACGCCGGAATTAATGTATGGCGTTAGCAAGCAACTGATGGTACACGTTAGTTCCACCTTTTCCGATTTTTACACGCCTACAGTGAAATGGGAGTCCTGGAAACTCTATACCAAATGGAGATTTTTTTCTAAAGACGAGGTGCACCGTCACTTTCGACTGGCTGTATTCGCAGAGGGTTCATTGTCAAAGAGTCCATTTTATTATGGCGACATAAACCTTGATGGTGATAACAGTGGTATCCAGGGAGGATTTATTGCTACACAACTATTGAATAAGGTAGCCATATCCGTAACTTCCAGTGTTATCAAAGTATTTGCCGAAACAGGAGAACATTCCGGTCATGCAGACCATGCCCTGCAGGCGTTAAATTATTCGCTGTCTGCTGGTTACTTATTGTTTCCCCGTAACTATACAGATTATAAACAAACCAATCTAAATATTTATATGGAAATGATCGGGATGCGGGGATTA
>JBDSBP010000097.1:0-8745 GCA_039921525.1 Chitinophagaceae bacterium
GAGGTATGAGGTGTGAGGTATGAGGTATGAGGTATGAGGTATGAGGTATGAGCCGGAAGGCTTATAACTTTATGTATGGAATTACGGGATGTCTTCCACCAAATTCGTAATTCATAATTAGTAATTAAATGTAAGACTGATAAAAATAGCAAGCGTGGATCTCCCTAATACCTCATACCTCATACCTCACACCTGTATCATCATCCCTACTTACAACAATGAGGCTACCATCGCAGCAGTTATCAAAGATGTAAACGAATACTGTTTTAACATTATCGTCATAAACGATGGTTCAACAGACGACACATGTTCCATTTTAAAATCCTTTCCTTTTATAAAACTAATTAGCTACGAAAAGAATATTGGTAAGGGATGGGCGTTGCGTAGAGGGCTGGCTTATGCTACAGAACTGGGGTATCATTTTGCCATCAGTATCGATTCTGATGGACAACATTTCGCCCGGGACCTTCCGCAATTTTTTGATCGGCTGAAAACGGTGCAGGACGCCATTATTATTGGCGCGAGAAATATGGACCAGTCCACTGTTCCGGGTAAAAGCAGTTTCGGAAATAAGTTCTCTAATTTCTGGTTCAAGGTAGAAACTGGCATCAGTTCACCGGATACGCAGTCCGGTTACCGGCTCTATCCATTACTGTTATTAAAAGGCATGCGTTTCTTCACCCGTAAATTTGAATTTGAGATTGAAGTGCTGGTAAGGGCTGCATGGAAGGGAATAAAAATAGATTCTGTGCAGGTGAAAGTGTATTATGCCCCCAAAGAAACGCGGGTTTCTCATTTCAGGCCTTTCAAAGATTTTACCCGCATCAGTATTTTAAATACGTTGCTGGTGATCGTAGCTTTTCTTTACATAAAACCGCGTGATTTTTTTCGTACCATCTTTCAAAAAAAAAAAGGTAAACAACTGATCCGCGATCAGTTGTTTAATTCTCATCAATCAGATCATCTTAATGCGGCCTCCATTGCGTTTGGAGTATTCATGGGTATTATTCCTATCTGGGGTTTTCAACTGGTGGTGGCTATTTTCCTGGCGATCCTGTTCCGGTTAAATAAGGTATTGGTAATAGTTGCAGCTAACATTAGCATTCCGCCTATGATCCCGATTATTATTTTTTTAAGTTTTAAGGCCGGTGCATATTGGATGGGTGATGAGCAGGTAAAGATAGGCTTCAGTAATACTATCACCATTAAATCTGCAGGTAACCACCTGAAACAATATATTTATGGAAGTATTAGCCTGGCAATTATTGCAGCGCTGCTATTTGGTTTATTAACGTATATATTGCTGAAGATTTTCAAAAGAAAAAAGTTCGCTGTCAACCAGGTTTTATAGCAAATGGAAAAACTATTTTCAGCCATATATCATTATTTTGAAAAACATCGTGTGGTGTTTTTCATTTCTTTCGCTGTTAGCTTTTTGCTGGTTTCGATTCTGGCTTTCCAGCTAAAATTTGAAGAAGATATTTCGAAGATATTACCAAAAGATAAAAAGATTGAAAAACTCAACCAGGTTTTCCAAAATTCCAAATTTTTAGATAAGATCGTACTAACAGTATCCTTGCGTGATACAACCGCCGCGGCACAGCCGGATAGCCTGGTGGCCTTCGCCGATACCCTGGTCAGTACTATCCAGGAAAAACTAAAAGCCTCCATTGCAAAGATAAATTATAAGGTTGATGATAGCTTCGCACTCGACGGGATGAACACCGTAACGGATCATCTGCCAATTTTTTTGGAAGAGAATGATTATAAATCGATAGACACGCTTATACAATCCGTGAAAATCAGGGAAACGCTTCAAAGAAATATAAGGACACTTACTTCACCTGCCGGCATTGCCCTTAAAAGCCTGATTAGTAAAGATCCCGTCGGCATCTCATTCCTGGGCCTAAAAAAATTGCAGCAACTGCAATACGACGACAATTTCGGGTTATACGATAGCTACATTATTACCAAAGATTACAAACACCTGATGCTGTTCATTACGCCGGCTTACCCGCCGAACAATACGGGGATGAACGCATTATTATTAAAAGGGCTGGATAGCATTATTGAAAGTTTAAGCACTCGCAATAATACTATCGAAACAACATATTTTGGAGCAACGGCGGTTTCTGCGGGCAACGCGGAACAGTTGAGAAGAGATATGCTTTTAACCCAGGGCATTACTATCATCTTCCTGGTTGTTTTTATTGGATTTTATTTTCGAAAGAAAAGAGCGCCTTTTATTATCCTGCTTCCTGTAGTATTCGGAGCCCTCTTTTCGCTGGCAGCTATCTACCTTGTTAAGGGAAGCATTTCTGTAATTGCGCTTGGTACCGGTTCAGTAGTATTAGGTATTGCAGTAAATTATTCACTGCATGTCTTTAATCATTATCGTCATACAAAAAATATTCATGATGTAATCAAAGACCTGACACTTCCGCTAACCATTGGCAGTTTTACCACCATCGGCGGCTTTCTTTGTTTGCAATTCGTAGAATCGGAGATGTTGAAAGACCTGGGATTATTTGCCGCCTTCAGCCTGATTGGCGCCTCGCTTTGCTCCCTTATTTTTTTGCCGCAATTCATTGCAACTAAAAAGGAACAGTTACAACATACTGCTCTGCGGCATACCTGGATCGATAAACTTTCTTCGTACAAACCGGAGTATAATAAGGGGATCGTCATTACTATTCTTTTATTAACTATCGTTTTTGCCTACACGGCAAGAAAGGTAAGTTTCGAATCTGATATGATGCACATGAATTTTATGTCAGATAAATTAAAGCTGGCGGAACAAAAGTTAAACGCCATCAATGTTTTTTCCTTACAATCGGTTTACCTGGTCTCCGAAGGAAAAACATTTAATGATGCCCTGGTTAACAATGAAAAGCTGGTTAGGAAAATAGAAAACCTGAAAGACAAGGGCATCATAAAAAAATACTCCGGGATTTCGTCGTTGATCATTTCCGATTCGCTGCAAAAAATACGGATAGCCCGGTGGAATCATTATTGGACGGCCTCCAAAAAACAAAAGGTAATAACCGACCTGGAAAAAAAAGGTCGTGGTTTGAAATTTAAAGAAGGTGCTTTCGATAATTTCAAAAATGTGTTGAATAATGATTTCCAACCGGTAAATAATAAAGAATTACTAACGGCAAGCAGTAATTTACTGGGAGATTTTATAACGGATAAGCCAGGGCATGCTACCGTGGTAACCCTTGTAAAAGTTGCACCGCAACAAAGGCCGGCGCTTTACGAGGAATTTGAAAACAGTGCGGATATAACGGTTATCGATAGGTTATACCTCACCTCCCGGTTTGTGGAAATAATTAACAGCGATTTTACGCGTATTGCATTAATGTCATCTATTCTCGTTTTTACAGTATTGCTCTTAACATATGGGCGTATTGAATTAACCCTGGTTTCTTTCATTCCCATGTTTATTAGCTGGATATGGATACTGGGAATTATGGGCCTCGCCGGCATCCAGTTTAATATCATCAACATCATATTATCTGCGCTGATCTTTGGTTTAGGAGATGACTATAGTCTTTTTATAATGGATGGCTTATTGAAGGAATATAAAACCGGCAAGAGAAATCTCTCTTCCTATAAGTCCTCTATCTTTCTTTCCGCTATTACCACCATCGCCGGATTGGGTGTGTTGATCTTTGCCCGTCATCCTGCGCTGCGTTCTATTGCCATCATTTCCATCATTGGTATTTTATGCGTAGTGCTGATGTCGCAGATATTGATACCTTTTTTCTTTGCTATATTAATAAAAAACAGAACTCAGGAAAAACGGTTTCCCTGGACATTCTCCGGCTTTTTTAAATCGGCTTTCGCATTTGCCTATTTTGTTTTTGGAAGTATCTTACTTACCGGGTTGGGTCTTGTACTGGTGAGGTTCTATCCATTTAATAAAGAAAAAGGCAAAATTATTTATCATAGAATTCTTTCTTCTTTCAACTGGTCTATTATTTATATCATGGGGAATGTAAAAAAGGAGGTTCTTAATCCTTTATCAGAAGATTTTTCCAGTCCGGCGATAATCATTTGTAACCACCAGTCTTTCCTTGATATTTTAGCCACTATAATGCTGCATCCAAAATTAATTTTATTGACCAATAGTTGGGTGTATAACTCACCTGTATTTGGTGCGGTAGTTCGTATGGCTGATTATTACCCCGTTGTACAGGGTGCCGAAATGGGTATTGATCTTTTGGCAGACAGGGTAAAACATGGCTATTCAATTGTTGTTTTCCCGGAGGGCACTCGTTCGGCGGATGGGAACATAAAACGTTTCCATAAGGGAGCCTTCTTTCTCGCAGAGAAATTGAACCTCGACATCTTACCCATCATTATTCACGGTACCGGTTACACGATGACCAAGGATGATTTTTTATTAAAGGATGGAACAATAACACTGAAATTCCTGCCAAGAATTAAAACCGGGGATGATCAATTCGGAGAAGAATATTCAATGAGGGCAAAGAACATCGGCCGTTATTTTAGAGAACAATTCACGCAACTCAGCACAGTAATCGAACAGCCCATATACTTTAAGGAGCGGTTAATCTACAATTACCTGTACAAGGGACCGGTGCTTGAATGGTACATGAAAATAAAACTGCGGCTGGAAAAAAACTACCAGCTCTTTCATGATTTATTACCCGGCAAAGGTAAAATGCTGGATATAGGTTGCGGGTATGGATTTATGACCTATATGCTCCATTTTGCTGCGCCACAAAGAGAAATTACCGGTATAGATTATGATGAAGATAAAATAGAAACCGCCATGCATTGTTTTGATAAGAATGAGTTGGTAAATTTTAAGTTTGCGGATGTTACCAGTTTCTCATTCGCTAAATACGATGCCATAATCCTGGCCGATATGCTGCACTACCTGCTGCCGGATAAGCAAAAACAAGTTATTGAAACCTGTATTGAAAGTCTTAATCCCGGTGGCATGATGATTATCCGCGATGGTAATAAGGACCTGGCAAAAAAGCACCGGGGTACCCGGTTAACCGAATTTTTCTCCACAAAATTTATCGGGTTTAATAAAACAACCGCGCAGGGATTGTCGTTTTTATCCGGCAGCGTAATTAAAGATATTGCCTCGTCTCATAATTTGGAGTGCTCGGAGATTGATGAAACGATGTATACTTCTAATGTGGTGTTTGTGATCAGAAGGCCGTTTTTGCCTGAGACCGCAGACCCTTCGTAATTAAAACCTATAAGGTTTGAACCCTATAGTTCAAGCCCTTAGAAGGCAAACCTTATAGGTTGAATCTTGGTTGCGAAGAACCTCTGGCACTTCTTACGCAACCTATAAGGTTTTAAATGCGGAGTGCGAGCACTACGTAATCAAACCTTATAGGTTTGGCCATTAGACGCCGCTGGCCAAAAATAACCCATAGGTCTGGATCCAAGAGAGCCACCCCAGAAACATACATACATCCTAAAAATTTATACTATTTTTACGAGTTAAATTATTCTATAGCAGGCATGAATAAGAGATTTTCCTCATACCTCATTCCTCAAACCTGATTCAAAGAATGACAAACAATTTCGACATAGTAATAATCGGCAGCGGCATGGGCGGGCTTGTTTGCGGCGACATACTAAGCCGGGAAGGATATAAAATATGCATTCTCGAAAAAAATAAACAGATTGGTGGCTGTTTGCAAACCTATGTGCGCGAAAAAGTGATTTTTGACGCCGGCGTCCACTATCTGGGCGGACTGGATAAAGGCCAGAATCTCTACCAGGTATTCAAATACCTGGGACTAATGGATAAGCTGAAGCTGCAGCGGATGGATAACGATGCCTTTGATAAGATAGTCATTGACAACGATGAGAAAGAATATATCTACGCCCAGGGATACGATAACTTTATTCAGAAGCTCGTAGCTGATTTCCCGGAAGAAGAAAAAGGAATCCGTGTATATTGTGAAAAGATGCAGGAAGTTTGCAGCAAATTCCCGTTATATAATCTACGTTCTAACGGGCAGTACAGTGAAAAATCGACGGTGCTGGAGATTGATACAAAAGCTTTCATAGAATCAGTAACCAGCAACACAAAACTTCAGGCAGTACTTGCTGGCAACAACGCTTTATATGCCGGGCAACCCGGTAAAACTCCCTTTTACGTGCATGCCCTCATATTGAACAGTTATATCGAAAGTTCCTGGAAATGCGTGGATGGTGGATCACAGATCGGGAAGTATATGGCAAGGAACATCCGGGAACATGGAGGTGTTATTCAGCGTAACTGCGAAGTCAAAAAATTGGTGGAAGAAAATGGCAAAATAGCCTACGTTGAACTCGTTGATAAAACCAGGATATATGCCAGTGAATTTATATCCAACATGCACCCGGTTAAAACCCTGGAAATAACTGAAACGGAAATTATCCGGAGCGCCTATCGTAAACGACTAAAAAGTTTGGAGAATTCAGTTTCTTCCTTCACACTAAATATTGTACTGAAAAAAAAATCATTTAAATATTTTAAAACCAATTATTACTGCCATAATGATGGGCGTGTATGGACAGTTGCCGATTACACAGAAGATAACTGGCCCCTGGGTTATGCGCTGTTCTTATCGGCTAATTCTAAATCCACCGAATATGCAGACGGTATCACCATCCTCACGTATATGAAATATGAAGAAATTAAACAATGGGAGTATACGTTCAATATGGTTTCTGCTGAAGAAGACAGGGGAAAAGAATATGAGGCTTTTAAAATCAGGAAAGCGGAGAAATTGCTGGATAGTGTAGGGAAGAAATTCCCGGGTTTGAGAGATTGTATTCAATCGTACTACACGGCAACGCCACTTTCTTACCGTGATTACATCGGTAATGATGATGGATCTTTGTACGGAATTGTTAAAGATTATAAAGACCCCTTAAGAACTTTTATTTCTCCGCGCACTAAATTGCCCAATCTTTATTTTACAGGTCAAAACCTCAACCTACATGGCATATTAGGAGCAGCCATGAGTGGAGTGGTTACTTGCTGCGCCTTTTTAGGCAATGATAATATTATTGAAAAGATCAGAAATGCTTAGACGAAAAAAATTCTGGAAAAGATTTTTATATGTTATCGCGGGATTCTTTCTATTGGTACTCATTGGAATTATCTACCTGCTGTCTGTAGCGATCGCCTACCCGCCAAAGTCAATCGATAAATCTGTTTTGTTACAGAAGCGTTCGATGGGCAGCAATGGTTTTTACACGTTAAAAAACAATTGGTTCAGGAAAAGCAACAGTGGTTTATTTGAAATGTATGTTGAAGGCCAGCCTTTTGAATTGGGCGTGATGAATGGAAAACTCAGCAAAGAATTGGTGATGGGGCAGGAAGATCATTTCAACGAGCAGATCCGAAAAATGATTCCTTCAGACTTCTACCTACATTTTCTCAAATATTTTGTGGGCTGGTTTAATCGCCACCTTGATCAGAATATTACAGAAGAATATAAGGAAGAGATCTACGGCGTATCTGAATCGGCATCGGATAAATACCAGTATATCGGTTCCAATTATCAGCGGATATTAAATTATCATGCGGCGCATGATATCGGCCACGCTCTGCAAAGCATGGCCCTGGTAGGATGTACCTCCTTTGGCACCTGGAATTCTCAATCGGAAGATAGCACCATGATCATCGGCAGGAATTTTGATTTTTATGTAGGTGATAAATTTGCTGAAGATAAAATTGTGGCGTTTTTCAATCCTTCAAAGGGACATAAATTTATGACCGTAACCTGGGGTGGTTTTGTGGGGGCAGTATCGGGTATGAATGAAAAAGGGTTAACGGTAACTATTAATGCGGCTAAAACCAATATTCCTTCCGGCTCTGCTACTCCTGTTTCACTGGTTGCCAGGGAAGTATTACAATATGCAGAAAATATAGAGCAGGCTTTAGAGATAACGAAGAGGCGAAAGATGTTTGTTTCCGAATCGTTCCTCGTAGGCTCTGCCGCAGATAATAAAGCTGTTGTTATTGAAAAAACACCAGAAGCCCTCGACGTTTATGATCCACACAAGGATATGATCATTTGTGCCAATCATTTTCAAAGTGAAAAATTGGCAAAGTCGCGGGAAAACATAGAACAGCTTCATGAAAGCGCGTCGCTTTACAGGTACCAGCGATTGACAGAATTATTACAATCAAATGGCAGGAACACCGTTCAGAAAACGGTTAATATATTGCGGAACAGGCAGGGGCTGCACGACGCTGATATTGGCCTGGGCAACGAAAAGGCCATCAACCAGTTAATTGCTCACCATTCTATTGTGTTTGAACCGAAAAAATTATTGGTTTGGGTGTCAACTTCACCCTGGCAACTGGGTGAGTACGTGGCCTATGACCTGCACAAAGTTTTTGCGTTAAAGGGTATGAAACAGGATCAGGAAATTTATGAGCCAAACTTAACAATCGCCGCTGATTCCTTTCTTCAAACCAAAGGATATCAAAATTTTATCACATTCAGAAAATTCAAACAGGAGATAATCGATAAACAGGAGGTAAACGTAGATAGCCTGGTATCAAGCAACCCGCAATATTATAATACCTATGTATTAGCCGGTGATTATTTATATCGCAAAGGCCAAACAACAAAAGCCCTGGATTATTATAAAATTGCTCTTACCAAAGAGATCGCCACCAAAAAAGAAGAAAAACACGTTTGGGATCAGATTCGGAAAATAAGCGAGTAATGGTTAATGGTTAAT
>JBDSBP010000098.1:0-26037 GCA_039921525.1 Chitinophagaceae bacterium
GTATGAGCAATCGGCCTTCAGCCTAAAATGAGAAACCTGTTCCAGGTTTCTCATACCTCATACCTCATACCTCATACCTCATACCTCATACCTCATACCTCATACCTAATACCTAATACCTCATACCTAATTCTTCTTCCGCCCGATATTTCCCGCAATGCCAATGCTATGAAAAAAATGGTAGTTGGTATTCTCACTAACCTTTATGCGGTATTGGGAATCAATCATAATAAATGTCTCGTCGAAAATATTGATCTGTAAACCTGCGCCTAGCGGCATGATAGCCCCATAATACCCTTTATATTTGGAAACTCCAACACCAGCCGTTAAATAAGGCACTACCCAATTTTGATCTGTCAACATTTTTAGATGCACAGACGCGTCTGCTTCCAACAAAAAAGATTCACTGCCCAAAGATTTTCCACTTTCCATTGGATAGTCTAAAAAGGACCCTGCTAATGTACCAGAAAAATCGAGGTAACTGTTTATACCTTGCCAATAGCTTAAAGCTAGTCCGGGCACCATATCCTTTACCTTACCAAATTTCTTATTTAATAACGTACTACTTAAAGAATTGGTGCGTATATATTGAGCAGTTTTAAAATCATTGAAAAAGAAACTGATGCCTAGAACAGAATTTTTTACGGGTTGACTATCCTGACTAAACACCGTTACAAACATCATCAGTAGAAAAAGAGATGATAACAATTTTTTCATAACCAGGTTATTTTATTGGACTACTGGCAAAAATAACAGGTATGGCTCATATCGAGAAATAATAATTAGCTCATTTCTTTTTAGCTTCCGGCTTGGTTTTACCTAATACCTCCACTTTAACTGGTAGCAAACCAGATTTATTAAATGATAGTTTATTGGCGGCTGCTCTTGAGAGATCCACAAGCCGCTTGTTTCTGTAATGCAGGCGATCCGTGACCTTAACTATTACCGTTTTTTTATTGCGCAGGTTAGTAACCCTTAACCAGGTACCTAATGGAACGCTGTTATGTGCTGCCGTTAGTTTATTCTGACTGAAGATTTCACCACTGGCGGTTCGCCTTCCATTAAATTTATTACTATAAAAACTGGCAGTTCCATATTGGATTTTGGCACTCTTGTTTTTTTTAGTGTTTCTGACCTTATTCTGTTTACTCTGTGCAATTCCCGAAAAGGTTACCGCACACAAGCAGAAGATCAACAGGCAAATCGCTTTTTTCATGTGATAAATTATAACTGTGATTAATCACCTGGTATAAAATTTTGCAATCGGCATTAAGACGAATGTTGCCTGACTCGTCAGCTAAAATGGCATTTACACTATTACTTTAACACAACTTCCAGATTAACTATATTTTGATATCGGACCAACCTGGTGACCAAGATGATAGCTGACGGCTGATAGCTATTCTCATACACTAAACAAGACATAGCAGGTGACTAATAACAACATCAGCTGATTTTTTTGTGAGCAAAATATTTTTCCTTCACTGCTCTTTCGTCGCCATAAACATCGTTATAAAATTTTAATTGCCCATTTTTACCTTCCACCGTAAAATACCGGATAAATAAAGGTACTCTCGGAAACCCCGAAACAGTATGTTTTTCCTGCCTGTTAATCCATGCTTTTAAAGTATCTGTAGGGAACCTTGTTGTATCTGAACGCACAAGGTAGTGAGATAATTTTTCCCAATCCTGTACTCGTACACATCCATGGCTCAAAGCGCGTACCGATTTACTGAACAACCAACGCACGTTCGTGTCGTGAAGGTAAACACTGTATTTGTTGGCGAAGTTGAATTTAATAACGCCTAATGAATTGTCATCACCCTCCCTTTGCCGCAATAAGTACGGGAAATACTTTTCATTTAAACTTGCCCAATTAATTAAATGCGGATCAAGAACACTATCATTTTTATCTACCACCATCAAATTTTGCTTGTCTAAATAATCTACACTTTTTTGGATCTTCGGCAGCATATCCTTAAAAATGATGCTATACGGAACCGTCCATTGCGGATACGTTATAAAATTAGAAACCCGGCTATTTAACAGCGGTGTTCTTGTTTTAGGTGAACCCACTATTACCTTCGACTGAAATTCCAGTGTATCCTTATTATAAACATATAAAGTAAATGATGGCACGTTAACCATTATAAAGGACGCCGGCAGCGTATCGGGCATCATTTTATAACTGTCAAGGGTAGCCGCAATACTTTTAAATCTTTCAAGGTCTGAGTAATTAAGATTTCTTACCAGTGTTTCAGAGGTCTTACCCGTTAATTTAACGTTTTTATCCTTTTGAAATTTGAGAATTGCATTTACGATAGTGACACTGTCACCAGTTTGTTGCTCTTTTGCCAGGTAGCCCAATTCTACCAATCGCTGTTGCAGCAACTTCACAAACATCAGTGAATCTTTATATGGATAATTGATATAAGTATAGTCCTTAAAATCTGCAGAATCAAGAAAGCTGGGGATGCCTTCCCTGATTTGTTTATAACCCGGATAGGTAGGTTCCAGGCTTTGTAAATTTTGAATGATATTATTTTTGGATACTGCTTCGTTGAATTGCCGAATGAAATAATTGTTGTTGAAAAGCGAGTCTTTGCGAACAGTGATGCTATCTCTTTGCAACCTGCCCAGTTTCAGATGCCTCGCAATACTCAGGTAAGCTTCTGTAAAAAGTATATCAGCCCTGGACCAGAGTGCCGCATCTCTCCTGGAGATAGAATCACGTTGCAAACTATTCCTAATGATTGTTAAAGAAGAATAGTTATAATCAGATGGAAACAAACCATACGCTTTCGCGTCTTGAATCACCTGAAATAATGAATCAGCTATAGATTTCCATTGTTCCTCGTGGCTCCAGATCACCTTGAAATCATTGTGCTGGTATATCGATTCTATCATCGGCATTGCCGTAAGCTTAACAGAATCGTTCAGGCTATCCTTGGTTGCCTTGGCGTAAGTAATAAGTTTGCGCAAATTAGCAGAAGTTCGCACTTCTAGTAGTTCCGGTTCTTTCACTACATCTTTTTCAGGTGGTTTGTTAGAATTCTTACAGGCAAAAAAGATTAACACCATTCCGGTTCCCAGAAATAATTGCAATGTAAATTTACGCATATAGAGTTATAGGCTAGTTTTCTTGTACGGTATCATCGATTCGTTAAAGTTCCGGGTTTTAAATCTAATATAGGGTTACTGCGATCTTGTAATATTATTGGCGAAGTTAAGTTATCTTACTTCGCCAATATTAAATAGCTGATAGCTGATAGCTGATAGCTGATAGCTGATAGCTGATAGCTGATAGCTGATAGCTGATACCCGATGGCCTACACCTCATACTTCACCCTCTTCAACCGTTGTTCCAGCATCATCAGGTCTACCAGCACCAGGGCTGTTACTGCTTCCAACACTACGGGTACTCTTAAGGCGATACAAAGATCGTGACGCCCTTTTACGGAAAAGGGTTCTACCTCTCCGGATTCCCAATTTAAGGTTTGTTGCTGTTTGGGTGTGGAGGAGGTTGGTTTGATGGCAATCCGGAATAACAATTCATTTCCATTGGTTAGTCCCCCGACTATTCCGCCGGCATGATTAGTTTTTGTTTTACCTCTTTTATCTTCAATGGCATCATTATGCTCGATACCAAACATTTTTGCTGCTGCGAAACCTGTTCCGAATTCAACACCACGTACAGCTGGAATGGCAAATACGGCATGACTTATTAAAGATTCGGCTGAATCGAAAAAAGGTTCTCCCAAGCCCACCGGCAAACCAGTAACCGAACAGGATACAATACCACCAATACTGTCCTTCACGTCAATAGCTTTTTGTAAGCCCTTTTCAAGATCGGTTTCGCCACCTATTTCAACAATATCAGCCTGTACATGTATCGGCCCTTGTGAATGGCCTGTTTCATCCTGGGAGGTTTGGGGCAAAGCCAACAATTTTTTGGCAATTACTCCTGCTGCAACGAGCGCTACCGTTAATCGCCCTGAAAAATGTCCGCCGCCACGAAAATCTTCGAAGCCACCAAATTTTTCATGCGCAACGAAGTCCGCATGCCCCGGACGCGGCACTGCCCGCTGTTTTTCGTAATCTGTAGAGCGTGTATTATTATTTTCAAACAATATGGTAATGGGCGCGCCGGTTGTTCTGTTATTAAATAACCCACTTTTAAAGATGGGCAAATCATCCTCCTTACGTGGAGTAGTACCTTTTTGCGTTCCACCTTTTCTGCGTTCGATATCTACAGCAAAATCTGCCACCGCCAATGGCAACCCTGCAGGACATCCGTCGATATTTAATCCCACACTTTCTCCATGCGATTCGCCGAAAATAGAAATCCTGAATATTCGACCAAATGAATTCATACCTAAATCTTAAAGAACTTTATGTATTAAAAAATTTATATTATTCCTGGTTGTAGCCGTTGATCAGTCAATACGCAAATTTGCCCCTAAGGATATGATGTCCTCAAAAAACTCAGGGTAAGATTTATTGATTGCTTCAGCATCCCTGATTATTATGGAACCTGAGGCTTTCAGCGCGGCCACCGCACAGGCCATGGCAATCCTGTGATCATGATGCGATTTAACACCAGCGCCTGCCACCGTACCATCTCCGTGAATCATCATTTTATCTCCTTCCAATTTTATGGTCACCCCCATACGGGAAAATTCTTCCTGCAAACTGGTTGACCGGTTACTCTCCTTATGAGCCAGCCTTGATACACCTTCGATCACGGTTATTCCATCACAATAAGCAGCTAATGCCACTAATGGCGGAAACAGATCCGGACAGTGTGTAGCATCAAAGTGAAAAGCTTTTAAATCAGCAGGACCCACTTCAATGGAATCTCCCGTAACAATAAATTTCGCACCGCAACTCTTTAACGCCTGCATAACCGCCTTATCAGCTTGTGTTGATTCTACATCCAACCCACGCACGGTAATATCGCCGGCAATTGCTGCGGCCACTAATAAAAAAGCACCTCCGCTCCAGTCTCCTTCAACGGTATATCTTCCCTGCCAACCTTCATCTGCCACCGAAGTTTGATCGGCCAATTTTCCGAAAAAAAATTCTTCGTAATTCCTGTTTTCAACATGCCATCCAAACTGTTTCATCACCTGGAGGGTCAGGTCTATATAAGGCTTGCTTTTGAGATCTTTAACTTTTATGGAAACGTCTTTCGCGCCGGCAGCACCGAAAGCCATTAGCAAGCCAGTTAAAAACTGCGAGCTTAGGCTACCATCCACTTCAATAGTACGGGGAATTAATGGCCCCTTAATAACAAGCGGCAAGCGCCCATTATTTGATTTTATGGAAATGCCCAGCTTCGGAAATATTTCATCAAAGAAATCCATCGGACGCGTTACCAGGCTTCCTGTTCCATTGATAACAATTTCTTCGCTACTCAAGGCTGCTATCGGCGTAAACATCCTGATGCCTAATCCCGATTCACCACAGTTGATTTCATGCGCCGACGGTAAAATACCTGAACTATCAATAGTGAGAGACCCATCCTTATTTTTACGAACTCTTGCCCCCAGTTTCTGAATTACATCTAAAGCCGCCAGGTCATCATTGCTCTTACCCGGGTTGAAAATTTCAGTGGCACCCGGAGTCAGCAAAGCAGCGGCACAGGCTCTTTGCATGGAGCTTTTTGAAGTAGGAGCCTGGATGTTGCCCTGAATAGCTGAGGGTTGAATAGTAACAATCATAGCCTGCGTTGCTAAATATAATTTAGTTTATTTTCTTAATGATATCTTCTAACTGAACTAAAGGTATTGATCTTATTATGGCTTCGCCGATGCGGTTTAAAAGAATAAAATTCATTTCTGCACTATTCCTTTTTTTATCCATTTTCAGGATTTCGAACACTTTTTTAACGTCTATCTTTAATGAAACCGGCAAACCATATACCTGCAATAAATTCAAAACCCTTTTTGTATCGGTTGCCTGGAATTCATTTAATTCTTCTGATATTAAACATGCCGCAGCCATCCCAATACTAATAGCATGCCCGTGCGGGAGCTGATAAATGTTTTCAATAGCGTGCCCAAGGGTATGACCAAAATTAAGCAGCTTTCTTTCTCCATTTTCAAACTCATCGCGCTCAACAACTCCTGACTTTATAACCACATTACGTAGTATCAGATCGGCAAGTAATTCATGATTATCCTGGAAATCGGTTAGTTGATGTACCTCTAACAATTCAAATAAGCCCTGATCTTTTATACATCCGTGTTTTATAACCTCCGCAAAGCCATTCACCCATTGATCATGGGGAAGGGTCTTTAAAAAGCTATAATCAAACAGAATAAAATCAGGTTGACGAATTACACCCACCAGGTTTTTATAAACGCCGGTATCAATGCCGTTTTTTCCACCTATGGAGGCATCTACCTGCGCCAGGATGGTAGTAGGAACAAACCCGAAGGGTACGCCACGCATATAAATGGAAGCTGCAAAACCGGTAATATCTGTTACCACGCCTCCGCCAACACCTACAATAAATGATTTTCGGTCGGCTTCGGATTTGATCAGTTGCTGGATGATAAAATCGACAGAGGATTGATTTTTATGTTGCTCTCCGGCAGGAATTATAATTAATTTGTATGCAGATAATTCGGGATGCCGTTGATATACATTTTCATCCGTAATAATAATGAGCTTATCTTTCGAAACAACCTTCTCCAGGTGGGAAAATGAAGCGTCTAAAAAATACTGAACCTTTTTACCAGAGAAAGAATATTCAAGAGAATTCATTCAACCTTCAATTTTTTTCGTCTAACGTAAAAAGCAGCATGGGCGCCGTTTTCGATTGATTTCCGAAGTCTTTAAAACGTTGGCTTCCGAAGACTAAGACGTCGACTTCCGAAGTCTTCAAAACTTCGAAAGTGTAACCTCTCAAAGAGTTACCCATTCATGATCTTATTCTGATGCGAGATACTCTCCATATGCACCGCGTCGAAATATTTCGTGATAAACTCCTGGGTCAAACCCAGCTTCTCCCCTTTTTTAAATGCCCTGTCCAAAATTTCATTCCAACGATTTGTTTGCAGGATGGTAATCCCATTATCTTTTTTATACTGACCAATTTTGTCGGCTATCTTCATGCGCGCACCTATCAGCTGCATCAATTCATCATCCAGGTGATTAATCTGCTGGCGCAATTTTTCCATGTCGGCGTGAAATTCTTCTGAAGTGGTATCTTCCTTGCGCCATATGATATGGCCTAATATATCAGCAAGATTTTCAGGAGTAACTTGTTGTTTGGCATCGCTCCAGGCATTATCAGGATCAATATGACTTTCTATCATTAACCCGTCAAAATCGAGGTTGATGGCCTGTTGCGCCACTTCCAGCAAAATATCACGACGACCGCAAATATGAGATGGATCGTTGACAAGAAGAATTCCGGGGTTGCGCCGTTTCATTTCAATGGCGAGATGCCACATCGGGGCGTTACGATAGTCGGTATTTCCATAAGAAGAAAATCCCCGATGAATGAGTCCTATATTTTTAATGCCCGCCTTGGCTATGCGCTCTAAGGCGCCTATCCACAATTCCAGGTCGGGGTTAATTGGATTTTTTATGAGAACAGGAACGTCCACGCCACGCAGGGCGTCAGCTACTTCCTGTACGCTAAAAGGGTTTACCGTGGTACGCGCCCCTACCCATAGTACATCAATATCGAAATGTAAAGCGTCTTCCACTTGTTTAGCGGTGGCTACTTCTATTGCCACGGGTAAGCCGCTTTGTTTCCGGGCCTGTTGCAACCAGGGCAATCCCTTGGTGCCTATCCCTTCAAAACTACCAGGTCGTGTACGAGGCTTCCAGATACCTGCTCTTATCATATCTACTTTGCCGGTATTGGCTAAGCGAACAGATGTCTGAATTACCTGCTCTTCTGTCTCTGCACTGCAGGGACCAGCGATTATTAGAGGCCGCTTCTCCAAGGTCTCATTAATAGTAACGGATTTTTTTTGAATTACTTGCATATAGTTTAAGTTCTAATTCATAATTAAGTTCAATCGTTAGATCAGCTATCAGATATCGGCTATCGGCTATCGGCTATCAGCTATCGGCTCTTAGATCACCTACGGTGACGTTTAACTTTCCGTGTTTGGAAGAAATCTACCATACATTGATCTGCTGAAAGCTGATAGCTGACTGCTGACTGCTGACAGCCAATACTACCTGCTATTGGCATCATTCATCCTTATCCTCCTGCCTTTGTACGTTTTACCATCTAGAGATTTTATCATCTTGGAGGCAACCGATCTGTCGATTTCGATCCAGGTATTCATATCCTTTATATCAATCCTTCCCAGTACTTCTTTTTTCAGATCACTCATGTCTAAAATGAACTGGAGAAAACTTGCCTTATAAAAGCCATCCTTTGTACCCAGGTTCACGAACAACCGCATATAGTCGCCGTTGCCGTTGATTTCTCTTCCTCTTGTATCGGACCTTCTTCCCTGGTCACGACCATCGCTTCCAATTTCTCTTCGTGGCCTTTTATCTTCACGAACATTCAGGTCTTCGGCATTCTCGTAATATTTTAAGAACCGGTCGAATTCCATAGCAGCCACTCTTTTTAGCACATCTTCCTTACTTATTTCAGCAAATTTCTCTTCCAGCATCGGTACATAGGTTTCATAATCTCCATGACTTATATCTGCCTGCAGCAATTTATCCATAAGTTGAAAAAATTGCTTCCTGCAAACATCTTTACCACTTGGAATATCCATCCGGTTAATAGGGGCCTGTATTAGTTTTTCGATCTGGCGCAGTTTGAATGTTTCACGGGCATGCACAATCGAAATACAAATACCGCTTAAGCCTGCTCTGCCGGTACGGCCACTCCTGTGCGTATACACTTCCATGTCATCCGGCAATTCGAAATTTATAACATGTGTGATGCCCTGCACATCAATCCCTCTCGCGGCCACATCCGTAGCAATTAATAATTGCAATGTTTTATCCCTGAACTGGCCCATTACCTTATCACGCTGCTGTTGCGTAAGATCACCGTGTAACGCATCAATGTCATACCCTTCCCTGGTAAGCTTTTCAGCAAGATCCTGAGCATCTAATTTGGTACGGGTAAATATTATTCCATAAATGCCCGGATTAAAGTCGATGATTCTTTTTAATGTGTCGTAACGATGTTGCGCCTGTGTTACATAATAGTGGTGATCGATGTTAACGTTAGCCGTATTCATCTTACCTACCGTAATTTCAACCGGGCTTTTCATGTAACGTTTGCTAACCTGTTTTACTTCAGGCGGCATTGTTGCGCTAAACAGCCAAGTTGATTCCTTAATAGGTGTATTCTTTAAAATGAACTCGATATCATCCCTGAAACCCATGTTCAGCATCTCATCTGCTTCATCCAACACGATATACTTAATACGCGCCAGGTCAATTGCCTTGCGTTCGATAAGGTCGATCAACCTTCCTGGCGTAGCTACTACTATCTGCACGCCTCGTTTCAGGTCTCGGATCTGCATACTGATGGAAGTTCCGCCGTAAACAGCCACTACATGCATACCAGGAATATGTTTTTTAAAAAGTTCCATTTCTTTTACGATCTGCATGCATAGTTCGCGCGTTGGGCAAACTACCAGCGCCTGCGGGTATTTTTCTTTTGAATCTACCAGTTGCAATAGCGGCAAACCAAATGCAGCTGTCTTACCTGTTCCTGTTTGTGCCAATCCTACAAAATCTGTGGTTCCAGCCAATAAAACCGGTATTGCCTTCTCCTGTATGGGGGTCGGGTTAATGTATCCCAACTCAACGGTTGCCTGCACTAATCTTGCATCAATGCCCAACCCTTCAAATGTCATCATATTTAATAAAAATTTTCGCAAAGGTACTATTGTTACACCGTTTAACCTGTAAAAACTCCCCTTGCCGCTTATACATGGTTTAAACCCGATTTCCGGATCTTCCTAGTTCCATTTATTCCAAAATCTTCTTAATGCCATTCGCATTTTGTATAAGTTCCTTCAAATATGTATAATTTTCTTTTTCCAGGCAACTTTTGAACTTTTTTAACTGCGAAATATGTTCATTCAGCACATCCAACACATTTTCACGGTTGTGCTTAAATATGGGAACCCACATATCGGGGTTGCTTTTGGCCAAACGTACGGTGCTTTCGAAACCCGCGCTGGCAATCTGAAAAATGGCATCCTCTTCTTTTTCCTTTTCTAATACCGTATTAGCCAGGGCAAAGGAGGTGATATGTGAAATGTGACTAACATATGCAGCATGCAGGTCATGTGCCCGTGCTTCCATATAAACAAGGTGCATCCCGATCTTCTGGTATAAATTCTTTACAAGGGCAAGAGCATCAGCGTCTACTTCATTAATATTACAAAGAATGACTGCCTTGTTAACAAATCCACCGCTTACTGCCGCCTCGGGTCCGCTATATTCTGTTCCCCACATGGGATGCGTTGGAACAAACCGGCCTTTTTTCGGATGACCAGCAATAGCAGTAATCAGGTTTTCTTTCGTAGAACCCATATCCATCACTACCTGCCCCGTAATTAAATCCAATACTTTGGGTAATAGTACCATCATTGCGTCTACCGGCACGGCAAGTATAACCAATGTAGATTTCTTTATGGCTTCAGGCAGGGAACAATATTCGTCTATCAAACCAAGACTTTTTGCTTTTTGCAAGTGCTCACCATCATTATCCACTCCAATAATGTATTTGGCCAATTCTTTTTCCCGGAGCGAGATTGCCAGGGAACCTCCCATTAAACCAACACCGATGATTGTTACAGTCATGTTATCCTTTTTATTGTTCTGCCGCCTTAAAGGTCACCTATCCGTAATTCGTTCCAATGCCTTTTTTAAAACATCCGTTTTCTGGCACAAACTAACCCTAATAAAATTATTCCCATTGCTGCCAAAAATTCCACCTGGTGTAATAAATACCTTTTTATCATATAATATCTTGTCACTTAATTCAAACCCATCTTCATAGTCGGAAGGGATCTTTGCCCAAATAAACAAGCCGGCCTGCTTGCTATCATAGGTGCAATCAAGAGCACGTAAAATTTTATAAACGATATCCCTGCGTTGAGCATACATAGTATTTAAGCTGTCATACCAATCTTTGCCCAGCTCCAACGCCTTTGAAGCAGCCAACTGAACCGGAAGAAACATCCCACTATCCATATTACTTTTAAATTGCAACACTTCCGTGATGATCTCCTTGTCACCAGCCAGCCATCCTACTCTCCAGCCTGCCATATTGCCTGATTTACTTAAAGAATTTAATTCAACGGCAATTTCTTTTGCTCCCTTTACGCTCAACAGGCTCATGGGTTTGTTGTTAAGAATAAAACTGTAAGGGTTATCATGACATATCAAAATATTATGCTTTCTGCCAAAAGCAATAATCTTTTCAAATAACTCCATAGTAGGTAACTTACCGGTAGGCATATGCGTATAATTCACCCACATCAGCCTGACTTTCATGAGATCCTTTTTTTCCAATTCTTCAAAATCGGGTTCCCAGTTATTTTCTTCCTTCAGATCATATGCAACACAGGTTCCACCCGCTAATTGAACAGCACTTTTATAGGTTGGATAACCTGGATTCGGAATCAGCACTTCATCTCCTTCATTAAGATAGGTCATACAAATATGCATGATCCCTTCCTTTGAACCGATCAATGGCAGGATTTCTGTATCCGGGTTCAGATCTACATTATACCATGTTTTATAAAATGTGCTGATAGCTTTTCTAAATACAGGAGATCCTTTATAATTCTGATATCCATGCTGATTACTTTTCAAACTCTCGGTTTGCAAAACATTTATAACATCGGGATGTGGTGGCATATCAGGACTGCCTATTCCAAGGTTGATCACCTGCTTGCCCAACTTATTCATCTCGTCTATTTCTCTCAATTTTTTGGAGAAGTAATATTCACCCACACCTTTTAATCTTTTGGACGTTTGCATTTTAATAGTCAGTTTTCTCGGCTTTAATAAGTTCAATATGGGGTTATATGGTTTTTCCCTTTTTATAAACACCATAAACTTTCAGGCTATCTGTTAACATAATCATTTCCTTCACAACATTCTCAAATTGATCTATTGTTTCGAATTCCATATCCGCATGAAATGAATATTTCCAATCGCTGCCCGGAATCGGAAAGGATTGCAGTTTACTGAGATTGATCCCGCCCTCTGCAATTTTAGTAAGCACCCGCGCCAGGCTTCCCTTTGAATGATCAGTATGAAAGTTCACAGAAGCTTTGTCAGCACCTTCAATGCGGGTAGCGATATCTTCGCGATGAAGGATCAAAAAACGGGTGTAATTATTTTTTAGGGTGTGGATATTAGGTTCGATAATATCCAGTTCAAAAAGTTCTGCAGCCAGTCGGCTGGCAATGGCGGCAATATGTTTACTCCGGTGCTGATGTATCAACCTGGCGGATAGGGCCGTATCTTCTGTTTCAACCAGCTTCCAATCATACTTATCTAAAAACCCAAAACATTGCTGGATGGCCATAGAGTGTGAATGCACCTCACGAATATCTTCGAGTTTTACGCCGGGGTTAACTAACAGGTTCTGTCGTATCTGCAAATATATTTCACCAGCGATTTTTAAGTTGCTTTTCTGCAAAAGATTGTAGTTGGGCAATATACTACCGGCTATTGAATTCTCTATGGCCATTACTCCCCCGTCGCTCTCTTTTTTACTAGCCGCTATTTTTATCACGTCGCGGAAATTGCCACACGGAATAACTTCAACATCTTTTCCGAAAAACTGAATAGCTGCCATCTGGTGAAAACTACCTTCATAACCCTGGATAGAAACTTTTAAATGCGCCGGCTGAATAACCGGTGCGCTGTCGGGCAAGAAAGGTTTTACATTTTTATTCATATTCCAGTTTATTGAACGCCGTTATGAAAGCATATTTAAAAAAAAAGCCCCCGATCTTATCGGGGGCCTGTATGTTGAATAAAATATTTTTTATCGAACGGTCAACAAGAGCACCCCCGGTTTGCAGGTAAAATAAAAGTAAAAATAGAAGTAAAACCAGTTATGTACTCTTGCTTGTTTCATGATATAAATCAAAAGTAGGAACTAATTGAATAAAATGCAATTATTTTTTATGAGTTGCCGGTTATTGGCTGTCAAGCATCGGCTCTCGGCCATCGGCCATCGGCTATCAGCTATCGGCTTTAAAAGATTTTAGCGGGGCAACGTAGTAAAATCAGCGCTTCTCTATTCGCAATTCGTAATTTGTAATTGATTCACTCCAACCGCTTTAAAATCTGCTCGTCAATCATTTTAAACAAATGAAAAGGTTTATAAATTCTCCAGTTTTCAAGCTCCATCCGTTCTATAAAATAATTCAGTTTCGCTTTTTTGAAATCGTATTGAGTTTGTTCAGGCATATTAAGACAAACTATCCATCCATCTTTATCCGTCACTTCTTCAAACCATTCTTCGTAGTAATCTTTGTCTCCACTATGGAAGTTTAAGACATTCTCGGCGATCAGGATAAATTTAGTTATTCCATTGGCAAAAAAAATATCTACTACATCTCTTTTTAATATCATGATATCATTTTCAATAGCATCATTCCATTCGCCTATTAGTTCCAGGATAACAAATTGTTCTTCGTAATCCGCCATAAGCACCTTGAGATATAAGGTCCTGGAACCAAATTCATCCCATTGAGGATGGATGTAATAGTTATAGATTGTTTGCGTGAATTCAAATTCAGAGTAAACCCTTCCATAAAAGGGAGAACGTTCATCTTCTTCACTCACATAAATATGCCGCCAGTTATAAAAAGGTTCAATGTCATGCATGCGCTTCCGAGTTTCGAGTTCGGGTTCAAGATTAACTGTTTAATTTTAAAGGTAGTCAGGTAATTTAAATAAGTAACCAGAAACCTCCAATCTGAATCCCGTGAATATTAAAAGGCTGTAGCAATTTACAGCCTAATATATTCTATCTCCAAATAAAGTTCTACCCTATTCCAAAAGAAGGGTATTAGTTGAGGCTACATTCTTTGACCCGTTTACTATTCTCACCAGGTAGGAACCACTTGTAAGTTGAGTTCCTATTTTAACTTCTTCCGTTTGCGCCTTCATGTTTACCGTAACTCTTTTTTGCGACACTATTTTGCCAGTTAGATCTATTTGCTGAATGCTGTACTGGCCATATTCATTATCAGGAAATGTTACCCTGAAATTTCCATTAGTCACCGGGTTAGGTTAAATGTTAAAATTGGTCTTGAACATTCTATCAGTTAGTGCCGTATTTTCAATAGTTGGGAGTTCAAACACAAAATATCCTGTAGCAAGGTCGGAACAACTTGCCAATGGATTGGTTGTATTTTGCTTTTCAGATGTAAGATTGAAAAGATCAATCTTATAAAATCCTTCGATGGAATTCGCACTGGATACAATCAGATTCCCTGAGTTATCAATCGCTGCGCCGTTAGGGGTATAATTTTGAGTGAGAAAAGCACCCTTTAAATGACAGCTTTTATAGCTTTTTTTACGCTACCATATTTAAGTAATAGGTCTTTGGCCATTGCATAATCGGTTATATCTAACTTCTCCATTACCATTTTAGTTCCGCGGTCTACCAGCTTTTCATTAGTTAGTTGCATATTCACCATTTTGTTGTCTTCCACCCTTCCAATCTGTATCATAACCGATGTGGAAATCATATTTAAAGCGAGCTTCTGCGCCGTACCGCTTTTCATTCTTGTGCTACCGGTAACAAATTCAGGCCCCACCACTATTTCAATAGGGTAATCTGCGTGTTCACTTATTGGGGCACCCGGATTGCAGGAGATAGACCCGGTAACGATTTCCCGTTTCCTGCATTCCTGCAAGGCTCCTATTACGTACGGGGTGGTTCCGCTTGCTGCAATTCCTATGACCACGTCCTTATCACTGGCAAAATATTTTTCCAGGTCGTGCCAGCCCTGTTCCAGGCTGTCTTCCGCATTTTCCACTGCTTTTTGAATGGCAATCTCTCCACCAGCAATTAAACCTATAACCAATCCGTAAGGCATCCCATAAGTAGGCGGAACCTCGCTGGCATCCAGTATTCCCAGGCGTCCGCTTGTGCCAGCTCCGATATAGAATAAACGTCCTCCGGCCAACATCTTATCGGTTATAACAGTTACGAGCTTTTCAATTTGCGGAATGGCCAGGGCTACTGCATAAGGAACGGTCTTATCTTCTTTATTGATACTGGTCAGAATTTCAAGCACGCTCATCTTTTCCAGGTCATGGTAATCGCTTGATTCCTCCGTAATGCGTATAAAATCACTCATATAAAATTCCTCCTGCCTTATACCCCGGACCAGAGCCCTTAGGGAAAATTTAGTTTGTGTTTATTAAGATTTATAAATTTTTTTGGCAACGGCGACCAACTTTCATAGAAAAGAATATTATAAAGTTGATCATTAATATTATTAAATCATATGATATTTAATCAAACCGTCCATTGGATTTCTTATAACATTCCCCAATTCAAGCTTGTAAGTACTGCATAGATCTTTCAACACATCTCTGAAACCAAACGCCACACCGCCGGTAAAATGAACGGGCAACCGCCAACTTTCCCTATACTTATAGATATGCTGAAAAAAGAAATCATTCAGCCCGTCTTCAATGATATTTTCAATCATATAGTGCCCCCTGTTCTCTGCCAGGAAAATAGCAAAAGACGCCATATACCGATTAGGCAATGGTTTTTTATAGATATTCTCTAAAATTTCCACGTCATTTGTATTAAACCGTTCGTTAAAAAGTAAAGCAAGGTCCTTATCGAATGTTTTATATAAAAAATATTGCAAAACTTTTTTGCCCAGGTAGGCTCCGCTTCCTTCATCCCCTAAAACATACCCTATACCTGGACTATTCTTAATTATTTTTTTTCCATTAAAATAACAGGAGTTGCTGCCGGTTCCTAAAATGCAGGCTATTCCTTTGTCGTTTCCACATAAAGCCCTTGCTGCTCCCATCAGGTCGTGATCCACAAAAACGTCAGAATCAGGAAAAACAGTTTGCAAACTCTTTTGTAAAAGATGCCGGTTGGCCGGGCTTTTACAGCCTGTTCCGTAATAATAAACCTCGGATATAGTGTGTTTTACCAGTTTGGGGTGAACGTCCTTTTGCAATAATTCAGTTATCTGGCTACCGTTAAGGAAATACGGGCTTATTCCCTGTGTAAAAAAACGTTTCTTCTTTCCCTCATACATCAAACACCATTCACATTTTGTGCTGCCGCTGTCTGCAATCAATTTCGCCATACTTATTTATTAATTTGATTTGCCCTTGGGAAAACGAAATTAAAGCTACTGCACCACAAATGAATAATAAAATAATGGTCAATGGTCAATTATTAATTATTAATTGTGCAAATACTCCGGTGAATTATAGCGATTTAGGGGAACGACTTTTAACATTACCCATTAATCATTAACCATTAATCATTGGCTGAACCCTTTACCATATCATTAAAATTTTCTTATCCGGAATTGAATTAATTTGCGGCACTGAACCGGTTTGAATATGAGCTCGCAAACAAAGAAATTACAAGTTTGGCTTCCGCTGTTGTTTTCTATGGTAATGATCATGGGAATGCTGATAGGATATAAACTTAGAGAGAATACACGTACCGCCAAAAGCTTTTTTAATATTGACAGGCGCTCCCCCTTGCAGCAGGTTTTAGACCTGATTAACCTGAAATACGTAGATGCCGTTAATTCAGATACACTCGCAGATGATGCTATTCAACAGGTTCTGAGCAAACTCGACCCGCATTCTGTGTACATACCGCCCGTTGAACTCTCTGAGGTTAATGAGGACCTCCAGGGCGAATTCCAGGGAATTGGTGTGGAGTTTTATATTTTCAATGACACTGTAAACGTAGTGAACGTTTTACAAAAAGGACCCAGTGAAAAGGCGGGACTAATGGTAGGAGACCAGTTTTTAAAAGTCGGGGATTCAGTGGTTGCCGGGAAAAGCATCACCCCGGAAAAAATTAAAAAACACCTTCGGGGACCTGGAAATTCCAGGATAAAAATAAATATACTCCGGGGCAAAGCCGAAATGAAATTCTCTATTGAGCGGGGATTTATACCCTTGCCATCAATGGAAGCTTCCTACATGATTGATAAAGAAACAGGTTTCATGCGCATTAGTAAATTCTCGCAGACCACTTACGAAGAGTTCATGAAATCAATGGAAAAATTGCAAGCTGCCGGTATGAAAAAGCTGATTCTTGATTTACGCGGTAATGGAGGAGGCATTTTAAACGAAGCGGTTGATATTGCGGATGAATTTTTAGAAGATGGAAAACTCATTACGTACACCCAGGGTAATAAGGCGCCCAGGGAAGAATACCGATCCAAACGCCCCGGACTATTTGAAAAAGGAAAATTGATAGTGCTTACGGATGAAGGTTCCGCCAGCGCCAGTGAAGTACTTAGCGGCGCATTACAGGATTGGGATCGGGCTACAATAATAGGTCGCCGCACATTTGGCAAGGGATTGGTTCAGGAACAGTATGACCTTTCAGATGGCGCCGCACTGCGGTTAACGGTTGCACGGTATTATACTCCATCGGGCAGAAGCATTCAAAAAGCGTATAACACCAGAGATGATTATCGCCAGGAAATTATGACAAGGTACACCCATGGAGAGTTCGTTAATGCAGACAGTAACAAAGTACAGAATGGCAAAGCATTTAAAACCAGTGGTGGACGAACCGTCTACAGTGGCGGTGGCATTATGCCGGATATCTTTGTGCCTTTCGATACCAGTTCTGTAGCACCCGCCATCTCTTCCTTTTACATGTCAAGTACACTGAACAATTTTATCTATCGCTATTTTATCCAGCATAAGGATGAATTTAAAACATACAATACTGCAACAGATTTCGCCCGTGATTTCAAACAGGAAGAAGCACTCTGGAATGAATTAGTTTCTTTTGCTGAAAAAGACAGCATTGACCTTTCGCATCTTTCTGCTACCGACAAAGCCGTCGCGCAGCGGCGTATCAAGGCACTGCTTGCCCGGCAACCCTGGCGCAATGAAGGTTTTTATGAGGTATTAAATCTCACTGATCCAGTGGTTAAAAAAGCCCTGGGAGAAATGGGGAAATAATGGTTAACGGTTAATTATTAATTGTTAGTGCTCCGATTGATATACCTTAAGCCGCTAAATTTAACCATTAACCATTAACCATTAACTAAGCTTCTTTTTTAATTCCATAAGCTTAGCCTGGAATGGATTTAGTGCTTCTGCTTTTTGGGAAGTATTTTTTTTATCTCTGCCTGGCGCTTCTTCTTTCCTGTTATTAAAAACTTCTTTTTTACCAATTGCTTGTTTCCGGGAATCCTTCATAGACAACGCTATTCGCTTCCTTGCTACATCCACATCGGTAATAGTAACCATTACTCTTTGTTGCAGCTTTACCACTTCATTGGCATCTGTTATAAAGGTATTACTCAACTGGGAAATGTGAACGAGGCCATCCTGTTTTACGCCTATATCTACAAAAGCGCCAAAATTAGTGATGTTAGTTACTACGCCCGGAACTGTCATACCTGCTTTCAGGTCTTCTATTGATTTAATGGTTTCATCAAAACGAAATTCTTCAATAACCTGCCGGGGATCACGCCCGGGTTTTTGCAGTTCTTTTAGAATGTCTTCAATGGTATACTGCCCTATGGTTTCGGAAATATATTTTTTTATATTGACCTGCTTTCTGAGTTCCGTTTTCTTTATCAGGTCTTCGAGGGTGCATTGAAGATCTTTAGCCATCGCATTCACCACATGGTAACTTTCTGGATGTACAGCACTGTTATCCAGCAGGTTGTTAGCATGAGGTATGCGAAGGAAGCCTGCACATTGTTCAAATGTTTTTGGTCCCATTAAACTTACTTTCTTTAATTCAGCACGGCTTTTGAATGCTCCGTTTTTTGCCCGGTACTCCACGATATTTTTGGCAAGCGTTGAACTTAGGCCGCTCACGTACATCAGCAAATGTTTACTGGCCGTATTTAGATCAACTCCCACATGGTTTACACAACTCTCCACCACTTTGTCTAAGCTATCCTTCAATCTGGGTTGATTAACATCGTGCTGGTACTGACCAACTCCTATAGATTTAGCATCAATTTTAACCAGTTCGCTTAAAGGATCAAGCAACCTACGACCGATACTTACGGCACCGCGTACGGTTACATCGTGATCAGGGAATTCCTCTCTCGCTACTTCCGACGCGGAGTAAATGGAAGCACCACTTTCATTAACCTGGAAAATACTGACAGGTCTGCCGAAATCGATGCCTCGCACTAGCTGTTCGGTTTCTCTTCCTGCAGTTCCGTTGCCAATACCGATTGCCTGTATCTCAAACTTTTCTACCAACGATTTTAATTCGGCCGTTGCTTCGCGTAATTGATGTTGGGGAGGATGAGGATAAATTACTGTATCGTACACCAGGTTACCCTGCTCATCGAGGCAAACCAATTTACAGCCTGAACGAAAACCTGGATCTAGCGCCAGCACTTTTTTGGAGCCTAAAGGAGAAGATAACAATAACTGGCGCAGGTTCTCGGCAAATACTTTTATGGCATCTTCGTCTGCTGCGTTTTTACTGATAAGGCGGAATTCATTTTCGATAGATGGTTTCAGCAATCGTTCAAAACTATCTTCGATGGCTTTCTTCACTTCCTTGGCATTAGCATTGGAAGCTTTGACAATTATTCTTTCTAATTCATCAATGCCCGTTTGTTTATCGATATTGATATCCATCAATAAATAACCTTCTTTCTCACCGCGCCTTATTGCCAGTGTTCTATGGGAAGGGCACTTGCTCAGCAACTCGTTGAATTCAAAATAATCACGGTATTTCTGCGCCTCTTCGCTTTCTTTCTTACTGCTTACCACTTTGGAATACAATGTGGATGTTTCTTTAAAAATCTGCCTGATTTTATTTCTTGCCTGTTCATTCTCGGCAATCCATTCCGCCATAATATCCCTGGCACCCTGCAAGGCTTCTCCATTGTCTTTAACAGTTTCATTAATGTATTTAAGAGCTTCCTCTCCCGGTTTTTGTGCACCTTGTTCAAAAATCACTCTGGCCAGGGGCTCCAGGCCTTTTTCTATCGCAGCTACCGCTCTTGTTTTACGCTTCGGTTTAAAAGGCAGATAAATATCCTCCAGTTCCGTAGCGTCAAAACTGTTTTCAATTCTTTCCTTCAATTCCGGACTAAGTTTCCCTAACCCATCGATGGTTTTTAGAACGGTCTCCTTTCGTTTATCCAGTTCCGTAAAATAGTTGATCTGCTCAATAACATCGTTAATCTGAACTTCATCCATATTGCCGGTGGCCTCTTTACGGTACCGTGCAATAAATGGAATGGTAGACCCTTCCGTATGTAATTGATGAATGTTATTTACCTGTTTCAATGAAAAATTGAATTTTTCACTGATCTTACTTATGTATTTTGTTTCCATATAATAAACACTCCCGGTAGTGGTTTTATGTTCACGGTACAAAGGTGTGGCTTTGTTTTGGGGTGACAAATGTAAACGATGCGCTGAAACAAAATTTTTGTTTTTATCAACAGCTGTCAATTTTCAGCAATCAGCTTTCAGCAGCCTGCATTCGGAAGTTATTTATCATTAATTGTGATGAAAAATAGTTTTGATGAATCGCTGACAGCTGATAGCTGACGGCTGATAGCTGATAATTGTTACATTTGCTGGAATAACAATTATCTATGGACATCAAGAATAATATACTGGAAACAATAGGCAATACGCCTATCATCAGGTTGAATAAAATTACTAAAACCCTGCCCTGCACCGTTCTTGCCAAAGTTGAGTATTTCAACCCGGGCAACTCTATAAAGGACCGGATGGCGCTCAAAATGGTGGAGGTGGCAGAACAGGAGGGGAAATTGAAACCTGGCGGAACAATTATCGAAGGTACTTCCGGAAACACCGGAATGGGCCTTGCCCTTGCCGCCATTATAAAAGGATATAAATGCATATTTGCCACTACCGATAAGCAATCTAAAGAAAAAGCTGATATCCTGAAAGCAATGGGAGCCGAAGTAATTGTATGTCCCACCAACGTAGAGCCCGAAGATCCGCAGAGTTATTATTCTATCGCGAGCCGGCTTTCCAAAGAAGTGCCCAATTCTTTTCATTGTAACCAGTACGATAACCTGGCTAACAGAATGGCGCATTATGAATCTACCGGACCCGAAATCTGGGAGCAAACGGACGGAACAGTTACCCACCTGGTAGTGGCAACCGGTACAGGAGGCACTTTAACAGGAACTGCCAAATTTCTTAAAGAAAAAAATCCTGCCATCCAGGTATGGGCTGTTGATCCTTACGGATCGCTGCTTACTAAATATTTCCGCACGGGTGAGATTGATATGAAAGAGGTGCATCCCTATATCAGTGAAGGTTTTGGTGAAGACTTTGTACCGGATAATTATGACATGAAAGTCGTAGATCATTTTGAACAGGTGACTGATAAAGATGGTGCAGTGATGGCACGGCGAATTTCCCGGGAAGAGGGCATTTTCGCTGGTTACAGTTGCGGCAGTGCTTTGCAGGGTCTGATGCAATTGAAAACCAAACTGAAAAAGGAAGACGTAGTAGTGGTAATCTTTCCTGATCATGGCAGCAGGTATGTTGGAAAAATATATAATGACCAATGGATGATGGAAAGAGGTTTCCTCGATGTAAAAACGCTAAAAGATATCGTAAGCGGCCGTGCGGCAAAACCTTTGATAACAGTACAGGCGCAGCAAACAGTAGCCGACGTAATTGATCTTATGAAAGCCTATAATATAGAAAGCATACCCGTTATAGAAAATGGGAATATGATTGGTTCGGTGAGTGAAACCGGTTTATTTCACAAAATGCTGAATAATGGTCAGGACATAAAACAGCACACTGTTAAGGATGTATTGGAGCCATCTTATCCGGTTGTGGCCTTCGAAACCCCTGTTGAGCGTTTAACATCCCTGATTAATAAAGAAAATGGCGCTGTATTATCCAAAGACGAGAGTGGTAATTTTCATATCGTTACAAAATATGACGTGATACAGAGCCTGGCAAATTAACATGTTTGAGGTTTGAGGTTTGAGCAAAAAGCTTTTAGTCTTGATAACACCTTTATTACAGGAAATTATAATTCTCTAATGACTGCATATGTCTCGAACACACATCAAACCTCAAACCTCATACCTGAATAAGAATGCACTTTTATCTGAATGATAATGCCCTGTACGAGCAGGCTATTGACAAGCCTTCCCGGAAAAAACCGATGTTTCCTGTTACGGATCATTTAAGGCAATATCTGAAGTATCATGGTAGAGAAGTAAAGCTACCGTTATCTTACCGGGATCTTCTCCGATTCACATATTCCGTTTCTTTAAAAGACAAGTCTGGTAATAGAACTTTATGGGAAACAGTAGTATATGATATGCGTGAATGGGATTATATCAGGGAAGGTTTGATAAAAATTTATGCCATTTTAAAAACCGAAGGAGACCTTACTTTTACCAAACACCTGGACGTTGCCCGGATCGATTATTGCACGTTCGGCAATTCCAATCCTTTCAGGATCAGGATCGTTAATAAGTTTAATGATAATTACGATCACTATTATATCAAGATCGCAGATGCCTCCAGGGTATATGGACTCGAGTTGGAACACGTTCTCTCACCAAACCGTATTACCTTTTATACCAATAACGCAACATTGGTGGAAGAACATATCGCTGGTATCCCGGGCGATATTTTCATCAAACAATATTTAAACGACCCGATTACCAATAAAATCCGCTTTGCCAAAGAATTTGTAAAATTTAATGAACGTTGTTTTGTAAGATTGCTGGGTGATATGCGCAGCTATAATTTCGTGGTGGACATTACACCTGACGTAGAAGATTTTCAATACAGGATACGTGCCATCGACTTTGATCAGCAATCATATGAAGGAAAGAAAAATCTTTATCTGCCGCAATTCTTTAAAGAAAATTTTCCTTTGGTAGAACTTACCCTTAAATACCTGAACAAAGATTCCATTGAACAATACCAGACAGAAGAACGAACCCTAATGGCCTTCCGGCTTACCACTTCACGCTACCGGCTGAAAGAATTATTGGATATCATGATGAAGGACACCTTGTCTTCTCCTGAAAAAATTGATCAATTAAAAAAGGAACTGATAACATTATATCCTCTCAATAAGAATTTTGAGATTTGCAAAACGATGGGACAACTAGTTAAGGAAACCCTTAAACAGGTTTTACGCAAGAACCTTCTCATGATACCCAAAATTCATAGTAAATTTGAGGATTAGGTGATACTTTAGCAAACCGGTTCCCCTGGATAATAATCCCCCTCCCTTAGCCCTATAAGTGTTTATCAGGAAAAATGAATTTATTTTACACATTATTCAAACCATAAAAATATAAACTAACCTATCTTAGCAATACTTTCAAAAAATTAAAAAGAATCGTCCTATATCTTTTATTAGCAAAATTTAAAAATATAAAATGAAAAAATATAAACCGGGTGTATTATTTGGCGAAGAATTAGAAGCCTTGTATGCAGATGCAAAAGAAAACCAGTTTGCTTTACCTGCTGTTAATACAATTGGTACCAACACAATAAATGCGGCGCTTGAAACCGCGGCAAAAGTGAACTCCCCTATAATTATACAATTTTCAAATGGTGGTGCGCAATTTATTGCGGGTAAAGGAATGCCAAACGAAAATTTACAGGGCAATATTTCCGGAGGTATCTCAGGTGCTTTACATATACATAATGTAGCAAAATATTATGGAGTACCGGTGGTATTGCATACTGACCATGCTTCCAAAAAATGGTTGCCATGGATTAGTGGATTAATAGATGCAGGAGAAGAATTTTTTAAAGAAAAAAAACAACCCCTGTTTAGTTCGCATATGCTGGATCTTTCAGTAGAACCTTTGGAAGAGAACATTAAAACCAGTGCTGAATTTTTCAAACGCATGCAGCCATTGGGGATGAGTATTGAAGTAGAGTTAGGTGTTACCGGAGGAGAAGAAGATGGAGTAGATAATAGTGGAGTAGAAAACGACAAATTATATACTCAGCCGCAACACGTAGCATATACATATACCGAGCTAAGTGAAGTGGGAAATCTCTTTACCGTTGCAGCCGCCTTTGGTAATGTACACGGTGTGTACAGTCCGGGTAATGTTGAACTACGCCCTGAAATTTTAAAGAACAGCCAGGACTATATAGAAAAAGAATTACATAAAGGTCCTAAGCCTGTATACTTTGTATTTCATGGTGGAAGCGGATCTCCGCAGCACCAGATCAGGGAGGCAATTAGTTATGGAGCTATTAAGATGAATATCGACACAGATTTACAATGGGCATTCTGGGAAGGCATCCAGCAGTTTTATGTCAAGAACGAAGACTACCTGCAGGCGCAGCTAGGCAATCCCAAAGGCGCGGATAAACCTAATAAGAAATATTACGACCCTCGTGTATGGTTACGTAAGGCTGAAGAAAATTTCAGCAGCCGGTTGGAAGTTGCCTTTGACGACCTTAATTGTATAAATAGAAACGCATAACTGTTAAGCCCCTAAAAACAGGGGCTTTTTTATTATCAACTGCCACAGGTCAGCGTTGTTAACCACATTATTAATCAAGTAAAAGATTCGGTATGCCTTCTCAAAAAATCATAGACCTTCTTGGCGACAAAGCCTCTTATTTGCTAGATCATCAGAGTCTGTCCATCGATAAAAGTTCTTTAACGCTTCCTTCTCCAAAACACGTGGAAGAAATATGGGTAAACAGTAATCGCAATAACCAGGTATTAAGAAGTATGCAGAACCTGTTGAGTCATGGACGATTGTCTGACACGGGATATCTTTCCATTTTCCCAGTGGATCAGGGAATAGAACATAGTGCCGGAGCTTCTTTTGCGCCGAACCCGATTTATTTTGATCCCGAAAATATCATCAGGCTGGCTATGGAAGCCGGTTGCAATGCAGTGGCTTCCACGTTTGGTGTTCTTGGAATTATGAGCCGTAAGTATGCACATAGAATTCCATTTATAGTTAAGATCAATCATAATGAATTATTGAGTTATCCTAACCGTTACGATCAAACGCTGTTTGGCACAGTGAGAAGTGCATGGAACATGGGTGCAGTTGCTGTAGGCGCCACTATTTATTGGGGAAGCGCTGAAAGTACACGTCAGCTCAAAGAAATATCTGAGGCATTTGAACTCGCCCATGAATTAGGAATGGCTACCATTTTATGGTGTTATTTACGTAATAATGCTTTTAAAGTAGATGGTGTAGATTATCATAGTGCCGCTGATTTCACCGGGCAGGCCAATCACCTTGGTGTTACTATCCAGGCAGATATTATTAAACAGAAATTACCGACCAATAACGATGGATACCTGGCCACTAAACATGGAAAGACATCTCCGCTTGTATATGATAAACTGACTACGGATCATCCTATTGATCTTTGCCGCTACCAGGTTCTTAATTGTTTTAGTGGGAGGGTAGGTTTGATCAATAGCGGTGGTGAGAGTAAGGGGACATCTGATTTGGCAGATGCTGTGCAAACAGCTGTGATAAATAAAAGAGCAGGTGGAATGGGTTTAATATTGGGAAGAAAAGCCTTTCAACGTCCGTTTGAGGAAGGGGTGGAGTTGATACGGTTGATACAGGATGTTTACCTGGAGGGAGATATAACGATTGCGTAGCAATCAATTGCGGATTACGAATAAGGAAAACAGGTCTTGAGCATTTCTTAATTCGTAATTCGTAATTTATCCTCGGTGGCGGGCAAAAAAAAAGCCTCAGAAAAAATCTGAGGCTTTAGTAAAGAATATGGCAGCTACCTACTCTCCCGCATGATAGTGCAGTACCATCGGCCATGAGGGGCTTAACTTCTCTGTTCGGTATGGGA
>JBDSBP010000099.1:0-3529 GCA_039921525.1 Chitinophagaceae bacterium
TCTTTCTAGTGACACTGAGCATAGTTCTCAAATGCCCAGAGACAGGATTTATAAAATGATTTCGAATTTGCGTAAGATACATTGATTACGCTACCAAAGTATTGAAAACGCTACCATAGCCTTGATATATTTTATTATCTAAGGGTTTAACCTTACCAACTTTGAAGTATACATTTAAGGAAGAACGGGAAGCAATCGTTTATTATCTTTAGCATCAAAGAATTTGCAACACGTAATAATTCGTGGATCGGTTAAGGACGTTGAGATAAAGGAAGTTTAGAAAAAGGTTGGTAATTTTATTTCTTTTAAAATCGTGTAACCATATATCTTTGTCGTATTTCTAAATGTCTCCAAGATTCTAGCTTTCACGTTTTTTGATAGATGTTCATCTGAAAATATATAAACAATTTTATCAAATTTTTCTCCAGGTAAAATTTAAAAATCAAATGACGCTGCCGATTCAATTGCAGACAGGGTCCATCATAATTGCTGACTTTGCGGTGTCGTAGATGTTCATAAGGGTAGTATTTCATACAATATACAAACGATAAAAAAATCAGCAAACTAAAGCCTGGAAAATACATGGTATACCTTAACCAAACTGCGATGTTACATCATTGAGGTTTGAAAATACACTTAATCATGAAAGCAGGAACCACTAGAGTGGGGGACAGTTGATCGTCGCTTCCTATTTATTGCTATGTTAATGCCTCGCCCATACTTCTTCTTTCATTTCTTCTACATTATCGATTCTTCTGTTAATACACTGCATGTACCTTCCGAGAACGTTATCGTAGATTTTTGATTAATAAGTAAATAAAGCAGTTTAGCTTTAGTTCAACTAAATTAATATATTATGATTACAAAGCTATCTTTTCTAGTTTATTTGAAAAGACTAAGTTTTTAACAAAGAAGATATCAGTAATGCTGATTTTTCTATGCTTCATTCATTCTCTATTGCCCAGCCTAGGTTGACAATTTATGGAAACGTTACTCATGATAATATTCCAATGTCGGGCGTATCTGTAAAAGTGACGGGAAGTATGACAGTACTACCTTCAATACGGAGGGTAATTTTTCCATTGCTATAAACAAAGGTGGGACTCTTATTTTTTCTTTCGTAGGCTATCATGAACATGAAGTAGCAATGACGAACGAAACTAATCTTTATATTCAGATGACTTCGGATCAAATGATAACGGCTTTTATGAATGCCAGTTTTACATGATGTGATTTGCATTCAATTCATAAATTGTTAATTTGAATATCAATTTATGGAAGATTGGTAAGCATTTTTTACCCCGAAATTACTTCTGCGAGAAGTGGCATTATAATCGTGAATTTTAAAGACTAATTAATAATAATAAAAAAGGAAAATATGAAAAATCTGAAAATAGGATTGGCTCTTGTCTTGTTCATTTTCGGTTGTTCTCCCCAAAAGCCCAACATACAGAAAGAATGGGCCAAAATACATCAATCTAAAAGTAAATCAATCGAAAAATTCAATGACAATAAGTTTGGAATGTTTGTTCATTTCGGAGTGTTTTCAAATCTTGCTGGTTACTGGAAAGAGAAAAAAATATCAGGCATTGGAGAATGTATTATGCGATATGCTGAAATTCCCAGGGCAGAGTACAGGAAAGCTGCCGCACAATTTAATCCTGCACAATTTAATGCGGAGGAATGGGTGAAGGCAGCTAAAATGGCTGGTATGCGTTACATAGTTGCGATGCCAAAACATGCAGATGGTTTTGCGATGTATGATTCCAAAGTGACTGACTGGGATATTATGGATGTTACACAATTTCACCGCGACCCCATGCAGGAACTGTACGAAGCTTGTAAAAAATATGATATCAATTTTTCTATTTATTTTAATTACCTGGACTGGATGGATGGTGGCAATGGAGGAATTAATGATTTTGCGAAAACTCATCCAACCGAAGACACTTCTTATAGATACTGGGCCAACACTTGGGACCCTTCACCGGTTAGCTTTAATGATTATTTTGAAAATAAATATAAGCCGCAGTTGCGGGAGCTATTGCATAAGTTTCCCGGCATCCAGGAATTATGGCATGACATGCCCATGAAGCTCACCCCTGAGCAGACTTTTGAAATTTATAAGCTGGTTTATGATATACAACCTGGGGCATTGGATAATAGCAGGATCGGAAATGACTTTGGTGATTTCTGGATTCCGGGAGATAATATCATTCCGGAAGGGGAGAAAGTGTATGAACATAATGGAACGATAGATAAGTTGGACAAAGTAGAGGATTTGCCATGGGAAACTCCTGGTACGATGAACAATACATGGGGATACAGAAAGGATGACAGTAGCTGGAAGTCAACGCCCGAATTGCTTTACTGGCTTACGTCAATTACCAGTAAAGGAGGAAATTATCTTCTGAATATCGGTCCCACCGGTGAAGGTCTTTTTCCGGAGGAAAGTCTGAAACTGTTGAAGGAAATCGGAGATTGGATGAAGGTAAATGGCGAGTCAGTATATGGTACAAAAAAGTGGATCGTGAGCCAGGAAGGTCCAACAAAAATAGTTATGACAGGGACAGATGAAAGGGAGGAAAAGGGATTCAACACTAATTTTACTTCACAGGATTTTTGGTTTTCTCAAAAAGATAACCATTTATACATAACGAGTTTAAAGTGGCCTGAAACAAATGACATTTTAGTTCAATCATTAACCCGGCTACGTGGTGACAATAATAAAACTATTTCTTCTGTTGACTTGCTGGGTTATGATAAAACGCTGTCATGGTCAATGAATGATAAGGGCATTAAAGTAACATTACCAACAGCAAGGCCAAATCCTTTTGGCTATGTTTTAAAAGTGACGTTAAAAAAATAAATTACCTGGCAAGAAAACAAAAACGAAAAACTATCTATCGGGGAAATTAAATACTGTTTTACGACAACCATACCAGGCCTGCATGTCGGAATGTCAGGATGTGGGAAAATATTTTGATGTCTAAAAATTTACTGACATGATCAAAGAAATGTGGCGTCGATTACCTGGCTTTTCATGCGCACGATTCATCATAGCCTTCGGCGTTTAATTCTGATAATTTATATATCCGTTTCCTGTATTGAGCAGTGATGGCTGCGATGCATCACATCCGTTTTAAGTAAGGCATTCTATACCAGGGATATCCGCAATCTTTATTTTTTCATTCTTGTACATCGTCCGATACGATCTTGGTTTTTATACACGGGTATTACAGTAACAAGATAGGTTAATTTGGTGGGTAACATGTTATCAGGAATCACGGGTAAACGGCAGAAAAGGGAAGGGGATTTTACAAAATGTTTGTTACGCCAAAGTTCCCCTTTTCTTAATCAAAACATACAATTTATCCAGGCCAGGTATAAATTTTCTTCTGAAAAATTTTATTATAAATGCACTCAAAAGTATAAGCCCGAATGAAGAATAGAAGTTAATTTCGAACGTATAGCCAACGCCTGGGTCCCCGTACGTTTCATGTTGGAAGAAACGGAGACTCCGTGATGC
>JBDSBP010000100.1:0-7002 GCA_039921525.1 Chitinophagaceae bacterium
TAAAGTTTCCCGTGGCAACATACGATCCGGCGGTTGTAGACTTTTCTATTTTTTCCGAGGAAAACAAAATGAGCGGGTACTTTGCTACATTAAAATATTCTTCCTTTTTTAGGTGTGAATCTCTTGAGTTATTACCCGTTTTTACTGTTGCGGCATCTACAGTTACAGTAAAACCAGCGGCAGATAAGTTTTCGGTATCAAAATGAATACTTCCCTGTAAATGAGTGAAAGTGCCTTCAACATTAAAACCCAGGTTTCTAATAATAAACTGAACTGATGATCCATTGTCTTTGGGCGTATAGATTTGCGCAGGTACTGAGGGGACATAGAATAATAACAGTAAGCACATCCATGAAGTAAGGGTTTTCATTATAGAGTTTTTTTAGTAGCGTTCTATTTTCTGAAAGGTGCATACAGAACACCCAATAAAATCATTCTGGATTTTAGTCTGAAACGATCATTTGTTTCTGTGGTATTTGGAATATGCTGAACTTTATTATCTGTAGTATATTCAGTAAACAGGAATTCATAGCCCGCTTTTATCGCCAAACGACTGGTAGCCCAATAATTTACATGCCATTCAGAATTTAAGGATCCTATATCGCTGTCGCTGATTAAAAGAAGGCTTAAAGAAGTTGGTTTTGCAGACACAGTATTGCCTTTGTAAAGTGCATTTTGCCTTGCACCAAATGAAAAACCGACTACATCGATGTTTACTCCTAATTCAAATTTATTTTGCCAGAATGGCAACAGGTAGCTTAAATATACACCGGCATTTAACGAATTGACCTGTACTTTGGAAAAGCTTATGGTATCGATATTTGCAACAATATTTTCGGAAAACAACGCCGCAAGACTGCTCTTTCCGCTGGTATACTTTGCAGGCGCGGTCATAAAGTTTTGATCTGACCCGAAAAAATTGGTTAACCTGAGGCCATACCCTATTTTGAAACGCTTGTTTTTATCGATACCATGGTAATGCGACCATGAAAATGCATCTGCAAAACTACCGGGCCCAACGTTTACTGCAAACCCAAATAAATTTTTTTCTTTATACATTTTCTTTTGTGAAAATGTAGCGCTGCAGATAAGCAACAGGCTGATAAAGAAACTCATTTTTTTTAATCTCATAAAGAACGTTTTATCTTTAGCTCTAGGGCTAAATGATGAAATAATCTGGAACCATACATAGTTACCAGGATAAGACATTTATCCCGGCTAACTATATTGTATGTCATTAGGGCAATATTAATTCAGTGCTGCGGAACCAAAATTTACCTCTGCCGTTTCACAGTAAAAAACCAGAAATGAATACCCGGTGAATAAGCCTGTAGAAGCAAGTGAAATATATTGTTCGCCAGCTTTCGAAACAAAACCAAGTGCACGCACATTGGTGGCAGTGGTGCCGCCATTACGCTGCGCTTTAATTTCACCATTTGTCTTGGCAAAATATACCGCTACCGTTCCGGTAGAAAAACCTGAAGTAAAATTGGCATCAAGTTTCACAAACTGGTTTCCTTTTGAATCCTGGATAACAGACATTGTGCCGCTGGTGGGAGGTGTACCCGGAGCATTCTGTTGAGTGATGGTGCCTGTTTTTAGTGAAGTGGCTGCTCCCACAGGTGCATTGGAATAAACGGTTTCTGTTTCTGTCTTTGAACATGCGCTAAAAGAAATCGCGGCCACGGCGATAAGTAAAATGCTGATCTTTTTCATTGTGTGATTTTTTAAAATACAGTTTTATAAAATGATAGAAAATAAAGAACTATTTATGATGGAATAGATAACTAAGTCCGCCAGCGATGGATGCGAAACCAATTGGATCTATATTTACAACGGGAACAAAATCTGTATTTACCTGAAGGAAAACGCCGACTTTCCCAGCTTTGTCGAGACCGTACTTCAAACCGAGATAAGGAGAGATGATGCCATAATTCTTTTCACGCTTTTGGGTATCATCAATACCCGGCCCCAGTTCAATAGTTGTCTTGTCGGTATATCTTGTATACCCAATGCCAATCCCTAAGTACGGCTGTAACTTTCTTGCACTAAAATAATAAGTCGTCATTAGGCTGTAAGAATTGTACCGGACATTTACGTGTTTATTGGGCCTAAATGAAAGATAAGAAATGCCTGCTCCCAAGGATAACTGCTTTACGACAAACTTTTCGCCAGATAACCTGAACCCTGTCCCGATTGTTTGCGAATTAAGGGTTTCATTCCAACGGTTACCGACAGCCGCACCTCCTTTTATCATTACCTGTGAAAAAACCATTACGGGTAGAAAAATAAAAATTACGCATATCACCTTTTTCATATTATGCCTGATTATATAGATAAGTATTTATAAACAATTGTGACTATGATCCGCGATTTTACGGCGGCAATACGAAACCCGTTCAGTACATTTTACTGAAAAAATGACCTTTAAATTCGTGTTAGTAATTAATTTTTTGCCCGAAGCAATCCAAGATGTAACCCAACTGTTGTCACCTGCAATGAACCAATTCCAATCCCCTGCAATGGAACCTGGATGTAAGGTTCTATGCGAACGCGGCTATTCCTACCAATACTATTATCGAAACCAAAACCAGCATCAACTACCGCGGCAGCATAACGTGACATATTATTATAATCGCCAGTGACATTTTGTTGCACGCCATTGATGACAGCCGTATATTTATTGTATTCATTGGTTATTATGTAAGTTGATATGCCAGACGTAATATAAAAATGCCTGGTGTTGTTACCCGCGAGATTATACCTCAACTTAATGGGAACTTCAAAAACAGAAAAGCTGCCATCAAGACTAAGAATTTTCATACCCACCGGCATCGAAGCACCAGCCTTTGCCATGTTAAAATATTTTCCATCGCTGAAATAATATTTTTTCTCAAATAAAAGACCCGCTTCGATTGAAAGTTTTTTATTGAACTGGTAGCCCGCTACCAGGCCAATGTCATAACCTGGTTTTTTCAGTCGCTGGTTTTTTACCTGGTTACCTGATGGACCCAACACCGCTCCCCAATAGAATCCATTTCGTTTTCCGGTATTAGCAATCAAATCTATGGGTGCTTGTGTTGTTGTATCGGCAGCTTTTTGCCCTGTTGCAATCTCCTTTTCCGTTATGTTCCCATCACTTACTGCATCTGGTTGTTTATTTTCACCTGTCTTCAATTTGCTAATTGAGGTGTTGGTTTCCGTTATTGGCTGCTGAGGCAGTTGATTTTTAACGTTGTTTTTTTCAATACTTGCTACCGACTGATTGCTCCTTTGCAAAAAAAACTTTCCAGTATTGCTCGGCAATGGATGGCTGTTATTTTTTCCAGCTATTTTGATGAGGCCGGGTTCTACTTGAACTTTAATGCCAATTGCAGCCATTACATTCTCCTTCAGCTGTTGCCTGCTTACATTTTCTGGCGACGATTTGCTCCCATTGGTTTTTGTATCAAATACTGTTAACGGTAAAAGCGTAAAGATAAAAATCAGTAATGACGTATTATTTTTAAAGAAAGACTTCTTATTTCCGGTTAATACAACGGGTTCATTTAATAATGGTTCAATAATTTCGTTCCAGTCATCCTTACTGGTACGCAGTGGATAATTTTCCGCAGCTTTCTGGAATAGGTTATCTAGATTATTTTCTAACTCCTGCATAACTGGCCGTCCTCCATTTTTTTAATGCTGTTTTGCAATAATACTCGGGCTCTTGACAGGCTGGATTTTGATGTACCGATAGGAATGTTCATAATGTCAGCTATTTCAGTGTGCGTGTACCCGTCAATAACGTACAGGTTAAAAACTGCCCTATATTGGGGAGGGAGCTGTTTGACAAGGATAATTAGGTCTTTGTATAACAGCAACTGGTCTGCATCCTGGCTATTGTCCTTAACATCCCAAACATGTTCTGGTATACCGCCAATTTCCGGAACCATTTTAGCTTTGCGCAATTCATCAATTGCTGTATTAATTAATATCCTTTTCAGCCAGCTCATCAATACCTTTTCATTATTTGCCTCATCTTCAAGTTGAAATTTTTCAAAATTCCTGAACAACTTCACAAATCCGTCATTTACCACGTCTACTGCTTTATCGTACCTATAGATGTAACGAAAAACTATTTTCAACGCAAAACCTCTGTAGTGATCATAGATCAGTCGCTGGTATTGATCCTTCTTTTCAATACATCCTTTTATGATATAGATAAGGTCTTTCAATCTTGTTTCGACTATTTATAATTTTTTACTTTAATTCAGCGCTGCCAAATAAAACATTGTACTGTTGGCAAAAAATCAGGGCATATTTGTATTGGGTAAAATCAGGGACTGTACTTAAAGCATAAACCTGGTTTCCTTTTGTTGATTTTAATTTCCCCAGGTCTATAAAAGTCCCTGGTTGTAATTGTTTTGAAAGATAAAGGTGAAGATCAGGGCCATTTCCAGCATCGAGGTTTTCCAGTGCAACCGTGTATGTACCATTTTGAATAAGTATTAGCGCCATCCCATTTACTGTTTCTCCCGGGGCGCTGGTAAATGCACCACGATACTTTACGGCCGCCTTACTCGTGTCTATATTATCTGTTACCGGAATGATTGGAGATCCCTGATTATTTTTGGAACAGCTTATCAATCCCCAAACTAAAATGCCTAGCAAAAATGGAAATTTATTCATGTTTTTTACCGCTTTAGCTTAACGATGTTTTAGTTGAAAGAAAGTTTATATAAATTTTTTGCCCAATAACCAAAGCTTCTCAATTAAAAAGGAATTAATTCTAAAAAACGCTTTTTATAAGAAAGGTCATATAAGTACAAACGTGGAATTTAGAAATGAGTTGCAATAAACCAGGATAAAATTAAATATTTTTCATGGGTAATCAGATTCCGGACTTTTACAAATTTGCGATCTGGACAAATCCTTCAATCAAAAAACGGAATTCAAATAGCCGATTGTGATTAAATTATATTCAGAAATGGATCTCCTTTTCAAAAGTGGGTATAGTTATAAATTTACGTTGATTCAATAAATGAAAATTGTTTTCAATGGATTCTGTACTTAGACGCACTAGCCTGATAAATTTTTCGCTTTATTTGCACATGATTTTTTCAAACAGCTCTTTTGTATTCTCGCTAATTTTCTTATTACTCAACTTCGCGTAAATTTGTGTTGTTTTAATGCTGCGGTGTCCTAGCATTTTACTGACAAAATCTATTGGAATGCCATTATCAAGTGTGGCCGTCGACGCAAAAGTATGTCGGGCGATTTGAAAGGTAATTTTGGTATGAATTCCGCAAATGTCTGCCAACTCTTTTAGATAGGTATTGACTTTTGGGTTTGAGGGTATAGGTAACAGTTTTTGGCTGGTACTTAATTGTGAATAGTGTTTGTCTTTATTAATGATGCGTAATGTCGGTGGAAATATTGGAACAATCTCAGGTTTCTTTTTTGTCGAGGCTTTATTAACTATTTTATTTAGATACCATCTGATTTAATATGCTCAGTTGTGAGGGTGTCAACATCAATATAAGCAAAGCCGGTATAACAACTAAACACAAATGCATCCCGAACAACATCAAGACGTTTTATTGTGATTTCCTTTTCTTCTACGGCTTTCAATTCGTCAGCTGATAAATGTGGGATTTTTGGATCAGTATGCCTCACCTTATTGTTATAGAAAGGGTATTTATTCAACCAGTCTTTATCAACGCAATCACGAATCACTTTCTTTAAGTTTTTAATCATTTTTCCTGAAGAATTTATTGAAAGGCTTTTTTCTGCTTGCAGGTAAACTCAAAGTTGGCAGCTAATTCTACCCTTATGTCAACCAGCAACATACCCAGGCGGAGGTTTTGCTGAATATTAAAACCTTCTACCAGAGCTGGTTTTAAGCTAAATATCCTACGGACTGGACGGTTTTTGAAATAAATATTAGCATAAAAAAAACCAATGTACAGGCTCCATGGGAGCCACCATGGGAGCCACGTTAAAATAGAAATCACTGATTTCCCTTTGGAAATATATCTAATTCTATAAAAATTTTTTTAAGGTAAAAAAATGGAATATTACTTTAAGTAACATTCCATTTACATTTTTTTATAGGTCGATCACTCGTCAAACAAGTTACCGTGCATCCGGAGATACAAAAACGATTGGGCAATTAACTATAATGCCAGCAGCGTTAAGGCCTCCAAGAGATGCATTGCGTGGTCCTGTAGGGGCTCCCGCTATTACAAAACCATCAGCGTACAGCTCAATAATATTAATAGGTGCAATTACTTCACGTTTATCGGTTGTAACCCTAGTTCTCATTCCTGATTTAATTGCCTGTTCTGTCCACAATACAGGATGTACGTCCCACAAAGGACTATAAGCAGCGGCGTCGCAGAAAGCACCGGGATCATCTGCATCTTCACACCCGGCCTGTTCCTGAAAGATGTTTAGCGGATCGCCCTCACCCGCTACTGCTGAGCGAAGGCCCTGACGGTTTGGATTATTAACACCCATCGGTCCATTGATCACAGGTATTAAAGCTTCACGTGCCGAACGAAAAGATTTGTCATCACCAGGATTAGGTGCTGCGTTCATATTGGGAGCAAAAGTATTATCCTCAAGGGCCGCGATGTCATCATCAGATGATTCCGTAGTGGAATATAAAATCGGGAAACCTTCATAAAATCCTTTTGCAAGCCGCATTTTTACGGTCATCTTTACCTTATCCATGCTTATTACTCTATCATGAACGCCGGTGCTGTTGGCAATATGAGAGGCATTAAATACTATTTTTCCATCGAATGTAACAAGGGGACTATATTTAGCATCTCCAACAGAACCTGGTTGGGAAGCAGGATCAAGAGGAAACAACTCGGGGCCTGGCACTACTTTTCTCTCAGGGGCAAAATTAACATTTCCTGAAAATTTTAACACAGGAAAGTTGTGAGGATTTTTTGTTCCTCCATTTACTACTGTTGCCACTTGCGTAGCCATTGTACCAATAGCATGAACCAG
>JBDSBP010000101.1:0-4734 GCA_039921525.1 Chitinophagaceae bacterium
ACGGAGAAGGCACGAAGATACACGGAGGCGCCCTGTGAAACTCCGTGCCTTCTCCGTGTAGCTCTGTGTAATATATTTGCTGTCCAGACATGCGACAGAACCAACAGAATAACTTCATGACTTGTCAAAGTAGAATTAATAATTAACCATTAACCATTAACAATTAACCATTAATAATTAACCATTAACCCTATTCCCTATATGTTTCATCAGATGCTTTAATCGGCTGAAGGTTTCAGGTTTTATGTTTAGATAGGAAGCGATGTATTTTTGGGGAACCCTTTGCAACATATCCGGATGAGACTGCATATAATCTACAAAACGTTCGCGGGTAGATTTCTTAAGTTGCGAAAAATCCCGAAAGTCTTTTTTAATAAACATATAGGTGATGATTAATCTTCCCAATTTTTCAATCTTCGGGAATTTTTCATATACTCTCTGCAAGTTGTAATAACTCATTGAAATAAATATGGTTGGCTCTATTGCTTCAACGATGGTTTCCGAAGGTGTTTGTGTGTTAAAAGAAATTTCTGAATGGATCATTTGTCCTTCAATCGAAAGCTGTAGTGTAACGTCCTTTTTACCCACGATGGTGTATTTACGTACCAGCCCCTTTAAAATGATGTTGAAATATTCATCTACCTCGCCAAATTTAACCACCTGCTCTTTTTTACCAAACTCCCTTATTTCGAAATAAGGGATCAATTGATCAAATTCTTCTGTGCTTAATGGAACAAAACCATTAAAATACTGATGGATTTTCTCAATATATCTGTTATAATTTTTATCGGCGAGCATTTTGTTCACCAGTATTAATGAGGAGTGAAAGGTTGTCCGTTTTTATGCAGTTGGCCAGCAGGTGTCTGCAACAAATGCTTATACCGGCTAAAAGTTTCCGGTTTAATGTTTAGGTAGGAAGCCAGAAATTTCTGGGGAACCCGTATGAGTAAATCAGGGTTATTTTTAATAAAATTCAGGAAACGCTCTTTTGGGCCATTCTTAATCCGCTCATTCTCCCAATACTCTTTTTGTAACAGCCAATCAATAATCACCAATCTTCCCATACGCTCCATCTTATAATTGATAGAATATATCTTTTCCATATTTTCAGCCGATATAGATAAAACGGTAGTAGGCTCGATCGTTTCTACCACGTAATCAGAGCTCAGGCCCGAGAGAAAAGAAACCGAGGAACAAATCAGTTCGCCTTCTTTTGCTATTTGCGTAATTATTTCTTCTTTTTGACGGTAAAAAAATTTTCTCACAAGTCCTTTCGCCAAAAAATTGACATATTTTTCCTTTTCACCGGTATTTACTAATCTTACTTTTTTATTAAAATGGCGCACCTCCGCAAAATTGCTTAATTGGGCAAATTCGTTTTCCGAAATATCCACAAAGCGAATTATATATTTGTACACAGCATCCAGCATGACATAATATATATAAAAAGGATTTGAAGTGTATTCTTTATATGCAGAAAATTAAATAAACTTCCACACAAAACAAAAAACTAATTTAAATACTCATTTCAAGCATCTAAAATGCTATTTGAGATTTCGTTGATTTCCCGTAGGTTTGCTCACTTTTGAATGACAAATAAAATGAATATGGCAAAGAAAATCATCGTTGCAAACCCGGTTGTTGAACTAGATGGGGATGAAATGACCCGCATCATCTGGAAGTTTATTAAAGACAAACTTATTCTACCATATGTGGAGGCCGATATAAAATATTATGATCTCGGTATTGAGTATCGCGATGAAACTAATGACCAGGTAACCATTGATGCGGCAAATGCAATTAATAAATATGGAGTAGGAATTAAATGTGCAACAATTACTCCAGATGAAGCCAGGGTAAAGGAATTTAACCTGAAACAAATGTGGAAAAGTCCTAATGGCACTATCCGCAATATCCTGGATGGCACCGTTTTTCGCGAACCTATAGTTATGCAAAATGTACCCCGCCTGGTTACAAACTGGACATCGCCAATTATTGTCGGTCGTCACGCTTTTGGAGATCAATATCGTGCAACAGATACCGTCATAAAAGGAAAGGGTAAATTGACGATGACTTTCACTCCGGAAGATGGTGGGGAACCTCAGGTTTTTGAAGTCTATAATTTCAAAGGAGATGGAGTGGCCTTAAGCATGTATAATACAGATGAGAGCATCAGTGGTTTCGCACGAAGCTGCTTTAATATGGCCTTAAGCAAGAAATGGCCTTTATACCTCTCCACTAAAAATACCATCCTTAAAAAATACGACGGCCGGTTTAAAGATATCTTCGAGGAAATATTTAATAATGAGTTTCAAACTGAATTTAAAGCGGCAGGTATTATTTATGAACATCGCCTTATCGACGATATGGTGGCAAGTGCTTTAAAATGGAACGGCAATTTTGTCTGGGCGTGTAAAAATTACGATGGAGACGTGCAAAGTGATACTGTTGCACAAGGTTTTGGCTCCCTGGGACTTATGACATCCGTATTAATTACGCCCGATGGCAAAACGATGGAAGCAGAAGCTGCTCATGGTACGGTAACGCGTCATTACCGCGATTACCAGGCGGGAAAACCTACTTCCACTAACCCTATAGCGTCCATATTTGCATGGACCAGGGGCCTTGCATTCCGCGGGAAACTGGATAATAACCAGGAATTGATCGATTTCTGCACAACTCTTGAGGAGGTTTGTATAGAAACGGTAGAAAGCGGTAAAATGACCAAAGATCTGGCCGTTTGCATTCATGGAAATAAAGTAGAACACGGAAAACATTACCTGTATACAGAAGAATTTCTCGATGCGATCGATGAAAACCTGAAAAGTAAAATGGGAATATAAACGCTGACATTCAAAGGCTTAAAGATCGCTACCTGAACGGAGCGATTTTTTTATGCCCGAACGAATTCGTTTTTATAAATACTTGTTCTTTAATGAAAAAGCCATCTTAAAACAGATGGCTTTTTCGAGAAATACTATATGAACCCAACTATTTCTTAATAGTACTAGTATCAGACATTTTGGAAGCCGATGTATCCATTGGAGCAGGAGCCATAGTGGAAGTATCAGTAGAGGTAATAGTAGTAGAATCCATTGATTTTGTTTCTGTAGTGGTGGCGCTATCATTACAAGCTGCGAAGGCACCAATAGCTAAAACTAATACGATTTTTTTCATGTTATTTTTTTTATTGTTATGAATTTGTATCCGTTAATACTAAAAGTTTAAAAACGTAACCCAATTAAAGCAATTCGTCTAAAACCAGGTATTCTTACAAAGTTGTCTTAAAAAAAGAGCCCTCCTGAAACAGGACGGCTCAAACGATTGCTTGCCATATGAAAAATCGATTACTATTTCTTATTTAGAGAATCGGGCTTACCAGCAGAGTCCGAAGTTGAATGACTGCTTTTAGTCAAACTATCACTATTGGTTTTTAATGAATCTATAACTGTTTCAGCCGATAAGTCAACAGTTTTTTCTGCACTTGTTTGATTATTATTGCATGCTGATAACATTGCTATAGATAGTACCACCATCAACCTTTTCACTTATTTTTTATTTTGTTTGAGGAATCTATTTGACATTTATACCAAATACGGTAATAGGTAACCTTCCAGTTCTAAAACTGGCCGTTGATTACCACTGGGTTACCATTTGTTTTTTTGAGTATTAAATTCGGGTATTGTGATAATAGATAATTTAGAAAAAAAATTACTGCAAGATCTCGCCAGGAACGACAAAAAGGCCGCTGAAACCATTTATAAAGAAAATTATAACATGGTTCAGTCAATGATTATTAATAATAATGGGTCAGTTGATGACGCAAGAGACATATTCCAGGAGGCCATGATTGTTCTTTTCGAGAATTCAAGATCCAGTACTTTTGAATTAAGTTGCCAGATTAAGACCTATTTATATTCCGTTTCCCGTCGACTCTGGCTGAAGCGTTTGCAGCATCTTAAGAAATATGGCGGCCAGGTTGAAAATATCGGCGAGGTAGTAAGTGTTGAGGAAGAATTGGAAGTTCATGAGCTACGAAGTGCTGAATTTCATGTTATGGAAAAATCAATGATGAACCTGGGTGAGCCGTGTAAAACTTTGTTAGAAGCTTATTACATGCAAAAAAAAAGCATGGTGGAAATAGCGGGATCTTTTGGATATACAAATGCCGATAATGCCAAAAATCAAAAGTACAAGTGCCTGATGCGATTAAAAAAACTTTTCTTTTCTAAATATAAAAACGAATCACTGTGACGAAAGATATACTAATGGTGGAAACTATCGAAAAATTCATTCAGGATGAAATGAATGAAGCGGAACTTGTGCAATTCGATGAAATGCGCAAGAATAACCCTGAAATTGACCAGATGGTTGTAGAATACACTATCTTTTTGAACCAATTGGAGAATTTTGGAGAACGCAAAAATTTCAAGTCCACTCTTCACGAGATTCGTACTAACCTTATTGATTCAGGAGAAATTGAAGAAAAGCAACCTAAAGTTAAAGTGATTACTTTAATGAGAAGGTACAGCAGGGATATTGCTGTCGCCGCTTCCATAGCAGGTCTTACAGCTCTGGGCATCAGCGCACTAATAGCTTATTTTACGCCTAAAGCTAATACCGCTTACGTAGAACAGCTTAGCAGAAAAGTAAATAATCTTGAAAAAAAGCAAAACGCACTCACTAACCAAATCATCAGCAATGAAAAAGCTCCAAAAATCCCCACAGATGTTA
>JBDSBP010000102.1:0-96415 GCA_039921525.1 Chitinophagaceae bacterium
TTCTACTCAAATTCAATTAAAAAATCCTAAACGCATACGCGCCACTAAGCCGGAGCAGGAAAAAGTAAACGACAGTAAACGTTATTCATTGCAATTGTTTCGGGAAGGCAGGAGACCCGAAACCATAGCGGCCATGCGTGAAATAACGCAGGGTACAGTAGAATCACACCTGGCATTTTTTATAAGAACGGGTGAATTGGATATTCACGAATTGTTTCCAAAGGAAAAAGTGAATGTTATTTTCAAAGAGATACAACAAATGGAAGGGCCAGCCCTGGCTCCGGTAAAACAAAAATTAGGCGACAACTATTCTTATGGTGAAATAAGGGCCGTGATAAGTTATTGGGAATGGATGAAGGAGGCAGGGATTGAAATTTAAAAGATCTGGTAGAGATGAATTACAGGGTGAGTTTTTTAAAGCAGTTTACTAAAAGTCGGGGCGTTTGTAGGGGCAGGGCTTGCCCCCGCCCTGTTACACCAAATACGTTTGGCATTTTGTTGACGTTCCCGATAATGTTCTTGCAGTCTCGTCTGCAGCCAGGGCGGGGGCAAGCCCCGCCCCTACAAGCGCCCCCTTCTTTTAGTCATCTCTAACCTTGAACAATCTCTCGCTGGTTTTTTACTTCATCTAACCAAGCGTTGCCTCATAAGTTATCTCCGTATTAAGTAATTTAGAAATCGGGCAGTTTTCCTTGGCATCTTTTACAGACGCCTCAAATTTCTCCGCTGTAATTTCAGGTACTTTCGCCTTTACCGTCAAATGAGATTTTGAGATCACCCCATTGACAAACGTGATATCGCATTTGGTTTCTATTTCATCTGCTGTAAAACCACCTTCACCCAATACAAAAGTTAACTTCATGGTAAAACATCCGGCATGTGCGGCGGCTACCAATTCTTCCGGATTAGTACCCACTCCGTCCTCAAATCTCGATTTGTACGAATATTGGGTTTTATTCAAGACAGTACTCTGTGTCGTAAGATTCCCACTGCCTTCTTTTCCTGAGCCGTTCCAAACGGCTGTTGCGTTTCTGATCATGTTTTAAATTTTAATGAATAATAAAGATACTTTCAATCTGCTTGTTTACGAACCACAAATTTTATGAATAAAGTAATAATATTGATATACATTTCTAATTATGACCGCAGAACAAATTATCCGGCAATTTACTGAAGGAATGCTTCAAACAAGCTTCCTGGAATATATTGCCGTTTTTTTTGGTATCGGCAGCGTATGGTATTCAAAAAAGGAAGATATCCTGGTATATCCCGTTGGTCTTGTCAGTACCATCATATATGTGTACCTCAGTATTGAGGGGCATTTATTAGGCGAAGCAAGCGTAAACGTTTTTTATTCAGTGATGAGTGTTTATGGTTGGGTTTTATGGACAAGAAAGGACGGGTTACTTCATCCTCTTTTAAAGATTACTTATTCTTCCCGGCGGGATTGGATTTTCCAGTTATCATTTTTTGCGGTGATGTATGGAATCATCTTTATTTCGTTGACCATTTTAAAAAAATATTTTGCGCCCGGCGCCATACCGTGGGCAGATGCTCTGGCATCGGCCACCGCCTATACCGGCATGTGGTTGATGGCCAAAAAAAAAGTGGAGAGCTGGCACTGGTGGATCGCTACCAACACCGCCTCGATACCCCTCTATTTTGTAAAAGGGTATGTATTTACAAGTGTGTTTTATTTTATATTACTCCTTATGGCATTCTGGGGATTAGTGGCATGGAGAAAAAAACTGGTTATAAGATAAATGTAAGATAACTCATTCACTGGCTATCAGCTTTCAGCTATCGGCCATCAGCAGGTCAATGTAGGATTCGCTTCCTCCTGATAGCTGAAAGCTGACGGCTGATAGCAAATGTGTCAAATTAATGTTAATATAACACTAGTTAGTGTTCCCCTTATATTTTTAATAACAGCCGCTGGCATTAACCAATGAAAAAAATAGTCATCATAGGCCCTGAATCTACTGGTAAAAGCACCTTAGCTATGGAGTTAGCTCAACACTATCAAACAGTTTGGGTAGAGGAATATGCACGCCGGTACCTGTTGAAAAATGGAATGAATTATACCTATGATGACCTGCTTACTATTGCCAAAGGGCAGGTGGAGCTGGAGGAGGAAGCGGCCAGGAATATTAAGAATGAGATGCTTTTCATTGATACGGACATGTATGTAATGAAGGTCTGGTGTGAATTTGTCTTCTCGAAATGCCATACCTGGATATTAAACCAGGTAGTGCAACAAAATTATGATTTATACCTGCTATGTAATACAGATCTCCCCTGGGTAAAGGACGAATTAAGAGAATACCCGGATCTGGAAAACAGGGAGTTATTATATCACATATACAAAGATATTATGATAAACCAGTCAGTACCCTGGATCGATATCAGCGGAAATTACACACAAAGGCTTAAAAAGGCTATTCAGGGTATTAATGAACATCTTTTATGAAGTTGCGTTGATAGGTTTGAGGTGTGAGAACGGCTGTCAGCTATCAGCTATCAGCTATCATATTTTGGGGATTAACTAATCAATATGTCCATCTTAATTAATTGATGGATGTTTTTAATGTTCGATGCTGATGCAACATGTAATTGGGTGCTTTCAATATACATCTGGACAAAAGCTGACAGCTGATAGCTGACGGCTGACAGCCGTTCTCATACCTACTACTCAACACAAACGCCTACTATGCCTTTTATAAAAAAGCATCCGGTATTCCTGTTTTTATTAGCATGGTTTATATTAAATCTCGTTCAAGCTGGGAGTACCGGGTTATTTGATGATGAAGCTTATTACTGGGTATACTCTAAATTTCCCGCCTGGGGATATTTTGATCATCCCCCGATGATTGCTCTTTTTATTAAATTGGGGTATGGTTTAATTCACAATGAATTCGGCGTTCGCTTATTGATCGTTATAAGCAACACACTTACATTAGGCATTATTTACCTGTTACTGCCAAGGAAAAATGATACCGTCTTTTTTGCGATCGCCGGTTCTATGGCGATATTACAAATTGGCGGTATCATTGCCGTACCCGATCTTCCGCTAACTTTTTTTGTTGCACTATATTTCCTGGCGTATAGAAATTTCTGCCGGAAAATGGCCCTGGTTAATATATTTTTTCTTGGACTCGTAATGGCCCTGATGCTTTATACGAAGTATCATGCTATCCTGATCATCTTTTTTACTTTTCTCTCCAACCCCAAAATGGCGCTTAAATACCAGGCTTATATTGCTGCCTTGTTTGGTGCTGCGTTATTTATCCCGCACCTCTATTGGCAATACGTTCACGAATTTCCTTCGGTGTATTATCACCTGTTCGAACGAAACGCTATTACCTATGAGTTTTCGTTTACTATTGAATACATCCTGGGACAGGTACTAATTGCAGGACCCTTTATGGGATGGTTGATATTATGGGCGGCATTTAAATATAAACCCCGCGATGATTTTGAAAAATCTTTACAATATTCTCTCTCGGGTATTTATATTCTATTTTTTATCAGCACGCTGAAAGGAAGGGTGGAAGCGAACTGGACGGTTCCCGCTTTTATTCCACTTATAATATTGAGTCACCAATTTCTAATAGACAATTTGAAATGGCAACGCGTTCTCATCAGGTCTCTTCCACTTACGTTAGTTCTTGTTCTGGCGTTCAGAATTTATATGATGCTGGATATCGGGCCGCTTAAATTTGTTTCTAAAGATGAGTTTCATAAAAACAGGGCCTGGGCTGATAGTATTTATAAAAAGACAAAAGGTTTGCCCCTGGTGTTTATCAACTCCTATCAATATGCTTCTAAGTATTGGTTTTATACGGGAGTGCCTTCCTTCTCTTTAAATACTCCCACTTATAGAAGAAATAATTATAACTTCTGGCCGGTCGAAGATTCTTTATTTCATAAGAAGATTGTCGCACTATCTCCCCATGATTATTCTTATTATAAAGACAGTATTATCACACCACTGGGAACAACGGGCATATTGGTGGTTGATACGTTTTATTCATTTTCAAAAGTTAATATCATTTCTCCACGTAAATTAGAAGTAGTAGAGGGAACTATTAAGAACTGCGTATTACAATTTACAGTAGAAGATGCCTACCTCAGAACATTTCAATCTCCCTTTTTGCGGGATTCTACTGTGTCGCTTGTTGTTGTGAAAGATGATAAAATAACGTCACGATATTCTACAAATATACGATTGGCTGATATCATAAAAACGGAACAAACTATTACCACAACCTTTAAGGTAAACCTACGCAAAGGAAAATACATTACCTGTTATTCATTACCCACCTCACTTGAAAATGATCCTTCTTTAAATAGTAGTACAGTGATGTTAATTGTACGGTGAACTGTTTGACACGTAAGTTAAATCTTTTTCATGCGTTCATTTTCGAAGTTGAGACCTGACTTCCGAAGTCTTTCAAACTTGTAAAAAAGCGGGCTTGATTTGTTCAAAAATCAATAATCGATTGGTAAACTGTCGCATAAAAACCTATAAGGTTTGCGTTTTTTTTGCCGGCACTATGAGTTTCAAACCTTATAGGTTTAAACAGCGCCTGACCAAAGAACACAATATTTGCGGAAGTCAGCGACTATACTTGTCATCGGCACTTCGGAAGTCAGGTCTCAACTTGTAAAAGAAGTATAATCTTCACCCCCTCAAAAAATAATTTTCACAATATCCGGATCCCTTCCCAAATTATTCATCTGTCGAATCACCCAGGGATATTTTGCTGCCACATATATTGAAACCGGTTTTATGGTATATCTTTTAGGATTAGGCAAACAGGCCGCAACCATTGCGGATTCCTGGCCGGTTAATTTGATAGCTGGTTTCTTAAAAATATTTTGTGCGGCCGCCTCAATTCCAAAAATCCCTTTTCCCATCTCTGCTACATTAAGGTACATTTCCAGGATTCTTTTCTTTCCCCAGATCAATTCGATCATAAAAGTAAAATACATTTCCATTCCTTTGCGTATCCAGCTTCTTCCCTGCCATAAGAAAACATTTTTCGCTACCTGTTGGCTGATGGTACTGGCGCCGCGAACCCGGTTAGGTTTTTTTTTATTGTAGGCCCTTGCTTTTTCAATGCTCTTCCAATCAAACCCTTTGTGATCGGCGAACAATTGATCTTCTGCTGCAATAACTGCCAGTTTAGCATTGGCAGGCATCTCATTCCAATTAATATAATCGCGGCGTAAGCCATCGCCTGATAATAAGCTAACCATCTGTGTAATCGTTATAGGAGGATTGATCCATTTTAGCGCCACCAGGAAAACCAGGTGCAAAATGAATACAAAAAGAAATGTCTTTTTGATCTTTCGCCAGGCGCCTGGTGCTGCAGCTTTTTTCTTCTTCATAGTTGCTTCATTCCGGTGCAATATTATCCATATTTTTTAAGGGTGGGATAACAATTCTACTTGAACAATTAATTAAAGATGCGCGATGCAGATTACAATAAATTTAACGCAAGATGCAGAAATTATCAAAATTCAGAAAGCTCTCAGAGCAGGAGGACCGGTCATGCGGACATATTCTACAATATATTTTTTCCCGTTCCGGTTATTCATTTTATTTAACTGATTCAGCAGAAAGCCGATCCCGGCCACACCGAGTGAAATGCCCAGGCTCTTCAGGTTTTCCCGATCCGTAATGGGTTGTTTCAAATATTTTCCATTAACCAGGTTAAGAGCGGCATATCCTATCCCACCAATCATAAGCATGCTTCCATTTTTAACAAACCCAAAAGATTCGCGTTTTTGAAATTCTACGGTTTGTATATCCTTATAATGAAATCCTACTATATACGATCCTAAAGTATCTACACTGGAAACACCCCATTGATTTGGTACGGACCTTATGTCAAACTCTTTTACAAATACAGAGTCACTATGAATAGCGGTTACTATCCCACCAATATAATTACCATAGACCGTCTGGCAGGAAATAAGGGACCCTGGAAAAAATGTTTTAAGCGTACGATTATTTCGCTTTTTCACTTTTATAAAGTCGGAGACTTGTGAAAAACAAGGAGAAGAAAAAATCAGTAAAACAATTACAGGTAAAAATATACGCATGCTTTTACTAAGTTACATCTAACACATAAAAGCATACACTATTATTTTGTTAACATGTCAGGTGTTTTTTTTCACCAGGAACATGGCTCCATAAAACAACACCATTCCGAAACCTATCAGGATAGTCCCGGAGAGCCTGTTAATGACCTTCATGTTGTGCAACGTTAATCGTTGTGCTAATTTACCAGCCATTAAAACCTTACACACATCAGCCCCCATATTGAATAACAGGCAGCTGGAAAAAATAATGATTCGTTGCTTGAGGGTATGTGTAACTGCAAACGCAGTGGCATTAAGCAACCAAAAGAAAATAACACTCGGGTTGAGTGTATTGATAAGAAAGCCGGCCGATGATAATTTTACGAAGTCTTTTTTTGACAAGCGGTTTACAGTACCTTCAATGGTGGTTCGCAATTTTACCTTTTTAAAAAACACGAAGTACACTCCCATCATTACTAAAAAGACACTTCCAAAATAGCCAATCATTTGTTTGTATTGCAACACATGCGTTACCCACTCAGAAAAAGCATTGCTTAATATAACCAGCAAAATATCACTAATCCAAACACCGGCCACAAAACTAAATCCGCCTTCTTTACCATTATTTATACTTTGCTTGATGATTGTAAAAATTACAGGACCTACAGATAGGGTAAGAATAAGTCCCAAAGCTAATCCTTTCAATAATGCTTCTGTCATTGGCTGGCGAATCGATCTGATAAAGATAAAAAATAATACTACGGTGAATAGAAGCAGAAGGTGACTTATTATTATGTATTGTTATAATCTCACTATACTTTCATGAGCACCTCATATCCCATGAGCATGTATAATGTAGCCTGCCAGGTTTTAATTCTACACTGATTGTACGCTTGCCAAAGAGATAAACTTCTTCCAATCCTCAAATATTTTTCCCTTCAACACCCGCGGAAATTTGTGCTGTCCTCCTACCTTTCCATTCTGCGACATGAAGTCCATAAATTTATTCTCCGGTAAAACCATGACCCTGATCTCTTTCAATGCGCTTTTTCTTTCTACGGCATAATCATCATTGAGTAATTTCAGATGCTCATCAATCTTATTACCCAACCTGCCTGCGTCTACTTTATCGTCGCATGCTACAAACCATTCATGTGCAAAAAATGAACCACAGGGAACTCCTGCAACGGTGAACTCAGGAATAGATATATTCATTTCTTCGCTGGCCAGTTGAACGGCTTTTGTCATATTGTCAACGCTCAGGTGTTCTCCTACAAGACTCAGGAAGTGTTTGGTTCTGCCGGTGATGATAATTTCTGATCGGGCCTTATCAACAAAGCGCACGGTATCCCCGATCAGGTAACGCCAGGCACCCGCAGTAGTACTGATCAACAAAGCATAGTCCCTTCCTTCTTCTACTTCATGAATCATTAAAGCTTCCGGTGATTCGTGCATATTTCCTTCATGATCAAAATTTTTATCATCAAAAGGAACGAATTCTAAAAAAATGTGTTCGTTTGTTACCAGCTTCATTCCTTTCGCAAATTGCAGATCCTGGTAAGCAATAAAGCCTTCGGAAGCAAGATATGTTTCAATGTAGGTAAGCGGCTTTGACAATAACTTTTCAAAAGCTTTTTTATAAGGTTCAAAAGAAACACCGCCATGTACAAAAAACGAAAGATTGGGCCATATGTCGTGAATAGTGTTTAGTTTATAACGCGCAATGATCTGCTCCATGCACATCTGTATCCATGCCGGAACACCTACAAGAAAACTGATGTCCCATTGGGGAGCGCTCTCAACGATCTCTTCCATTTTTTTATTCCAGTCCTTCTCACGGGCTATTTTTTTTCCAGGCTTATAAAAAGGGGTAAACCAGAAAGGAAGTTTTTTGGCAGTAATTCCGCTAAGATCGCCGGCATAATAGCCTGCGCCCTTTTGAAGATCCGTACTACCTCCTATCATGAGCCATCCTTTGCCGATTGATCGAACAGGAATATTGGTATAAGATCGCAGGGTAAGTAATTGCTTGATCATCACAATACGGTTACCCCGCATCAGGTCGTTGGTGATGGGGATATATTTGCTGGCAGCTTCCGAGGTGCCGGAACTAAGTGCAAAATATTTTACTTTTCCGGGCCAGCAAACATCAGGGAAACCTTCTAATGCACGATGCCACCATTGTTTATAAATCTTGCTGTAATTGTAAGTTGGAACAAGTTCCTGGAACTTTTTTTCAGGATGTTTACTTAATAATATTTCATCAAACCGGTATAACTGTCCGAACTCAGTAAATCGTGCCTTTTTTAGTAATTTCTTTAATACCTTAATCTGCTGACGCCGGGGAGACTTAACGGGCAGCCGCAGTGCCCTTGCAAGGGTGTCTGGTAATGAAATTTCAAACAACGACATCTAGTACTAGAAGCAATTTGGTTAGAATGCTAAAAGTAAGACATTGAGCAGTAACAGCATGAATAATTTTGTGGAAAACCATGATGGTCGCAGAGATCCCGCTTTAAAAGAAGACAATTAACATTATACCAGCATATAACGTTATACAAGCATATGTCCGGGAGTGTTTTTAAATCTGCTTCCAACGATGCTGTCTGCCCAGATAGAATAAATGCTTATAGTAATTCCATTGGGCAATTCCTGCATGCGTGAAATAATCTCTTTGTAAGAAAGTGTTCCCTGCACAAAGATGATCTCATCCGGTTTTTGCAAAAGCACCCATTGCTTCCAGTCTTCAATCAGGGAGATATGATGAATGTTTCTATCCTGGTATTGCTTTTCAAGGATAGAAGCTACTTTTTCTTTTTCCTTTTCCGCCGCTATAAGTAAAGTTTTAATAAAAACTTTTTTTGTCGAAGGCTTTTTGTAAAGTAAAATATTTTTTGTTGCAGACAAGCCGGCACTAAACCAGATTGATGTTTCAATTAAAAAACTCAAGCCTTTTACATTCTTTGCCTTATAATGCTTTTCTACAAAAAGGCTCATGGCCTTATAAAATAATCTGACGTAGTTTAGATTCCCCTTTCGCGTGCTTTCGCCTTTAAAATGAATGATACAGGTTTCTGCGAGATAAAAATTCTTATACCCCTCCTGTTGAATGCGGATGCTTAAGTCAATATCTTCCCCATACATAAAAAACCGTTCGTCAAAACCGCCTGTTTTCTGAAGAACCTCTTTCCTGGTCATGAGATAAGCTCCGGATAAAACTTCGATTTCGCTGTTTCTATTTTCGGGTAAGTGCCCAAGATAATACCCGGCAAAGAGCTTGGAAGCTGGGAACAGGCTGCTTAATCCCGATAGTTTATAAAAAGATGACTCCAGTGTTGGAAAAGACCTTTTTGATTCTGGCAGAAAATGGCCCCTGCCATCAATCATTTTAACACCACATGCGCCTATCTGTAAATTTGATTCCATTAGCCGTATGCTTTGCTCAAGGCAGTCTTCCGGAACTATGGTATCGGGGTTAAGAAATAGAATAAATTTGCCCCTTGCCTGCTTCAGGGCCTGGTTATTAGCCTTGGCGAAACCAGTGTTCACTGGGTTATCAATAAAATTTACCTCGGGAAATTTATTAAGAAGGTACTCCATGCTTCCATCCGAAGAAGCATTATCAACTACAATGATTTCAGCTTTTAAAGATCTTGCTGCCTTTTGCAGAGAATAGAGACAGTGCTCCAGGAAATACTTAACATTGTAGTTGACTATAATGATGGAAAGTTGTAGCATAATTCGTGGTACGAAGGTAGAGTTTGTCTGGAGCGGAATGCCAAAGAAATAGTTTAACGTTTAAAATCTTAATACTTCCAACTGAGGGCCCAACATATGAAACTATACTTTTAACTCTGGCACGTTGTGCTACCAGCTCATGAATCCATAACTTTTAAACGTTGAACTTTAAACTTTAAACTAATTTTGCCGCATGTTAAAATCAACGCTTATTAAAGCCACAAGAGCCGGAGCCGAAGTGCTGAAGCATTTTTTCAATGGTAAATTCCTGGTTTCAAGTAAATCTAATATCAATGACCTTGTAACAGAGGCAGATATCGCCTCCGAAAAAGCAATTATCGCAATCATAAAAGAATCGTTTCCGGGGCATTTTATTTTAAGCGAGGAAGCCGGTGAAATAAAAATGGATAGTGAATACAAATGGTTTATCGATCCAATAGACGGCACGGTGAATTTTGCCAACGGCATCCCGCTTTGCTGCGTAAGCATTGGCCTGGAAAAAGCGGGTGAAATGATCATAGGCGCTGTTTACAATCCCATTATGAATGAATTCTTTTTCGCGGAAAAAGGTTCCGGATCAACTCTTAACGACCTTAAAATCCAGGTAAGCGATAAATCCGAAGTGGCCACCGCCTGCCTGGTAACAGGGTTCCCATATAGTTATCTTGATATGCCTAATGGCCCTATCCAGATATTCGAACGCCTGATACGACAGGGTATTCCGGTTCGACGTTTAGGCTCGGCAGCCATCGACTTGTGCTGGGTTGCCGCAGGCAGATTTGATGGTTTTTATGAACACAAATTGCAGGCATGGGATAGCGCCGCGGGTTCTCTTATTGTAACTGAGGCCGGTGGAAAAATAACCGATTACGAGGGTAATGCATACTCGCCTTATACTTTCCAGGTGCTTGCTACCAACGGCAAGATACACGAGGAATTAAAGGACTGGGTCAATAATAAAATCGAGATCAATTCATTATGAACGAAGAAAGAACAGAAATATCCGACCTGGGCGAATTTGGTTTGATTGAACACCTCACCCGAAATATAGAAATACAAAACGCTACCACCATATTGGGTGTCGGAGATGACGCTGCCATAATTGATCAATTTGGTAAACAGACGGTGATCTCCACTGACCTTTTAATCGAAGGTGTTCATTTCGACCTTATGTATACCCCTTTGAAACATTTGGGTTATAAAAGTGTGATCGTGAATATTAGTGATATCTATGCCATGAATGCCACACCTACCCAAATAACAATGAGCATAGCTTTCAGCAACCGCTTCAGCCTGGAAGCCCTGGAAGAATTTTATGAAGGTGTTTACGCTGCCTGTGAAAAGTACAAAGTAGACCTGGTCGGCGGTGACACCACCACCTCGCAGAAAGGGTTTGTAATTTCTGTAACGGCTATCGGGGAAGTTACCCCAGATAAATTTGTTAAACGCAGCACAGCTAAAAAAAGCGACCTGCTTTGCGTAAGCGGTTATCTGGGAGGAGCATTCCTGGGATTAACCTTACTGGAGAGGGAAAAAAAGATCTACCTGGAAAATCCAAAGATTCAACCAGACCTGGAGGGTCAAACATATATTGTTGAGCGCATGCTGAAACCCGAAGCCCGCAAAGATATTATCGATTTCTTTGACGACGCCTCTATTACTCCTACCGCTATGATGGATGTAAGTGATGGCCTCAGTTCCGAGATCCTGCACCTCTGCAAACAAAGTGAACTGGGGTGTGTACTATATGAAGAAAAAATACCGGTGCATGAAGATAGTCGAAATGCGGCTTTTAAATTCGGGCTCGACCCTACTGCCTGCGCTTTAAGTGGTGGGGAAGATTATGAGCTGCTATTCACCCTTAAACAGGATGACTATGACAAACTCTTGCTGAATGAACAAATCAGTGTAATCGGTTACATGACCGACGCCGCCGATGGCGCTTATATCATTACAAAAGGAGGAAATAAATTTGAAATTACAGCACAAGGCTGGAATGCCTTTAAAAAGTAGAGCCAGTATATAATTATGTAAGAATGATAACTGGAACAACTAAAATACTTCTGGCCTTAGGCTGCTTGATTTTATTGCATAGCTGTTCTCCCGGCAGGCTTTCTTACAATCCCACTAAAAAATTTCCCAAAGAAAAGTTACAGGAGGATTTTAAAATTTTCCGCAACATACTGGAAGAGGGACACCCCAGTCTTTACTGGTATTCATCCATAGATTCCGTCGATTATTATTTTGACAACACGTATTCCCGCATTCGCGATTCTATGACGGAGCCGCAGTTTAAAACATTGTTGAGTTATATGATCTCAAAAATAAACTGCGGTCATACCGCCGTCAGGTATTCAAAAAATTATATAAAATACCTTGATACGGTGCGAATGAAGCAATTTCCATTGAGCATAAAATTGTGGGATGATTCCGCCGTAGTGTATGCTAATTTAAATAGCAGGGATCATATTATAACGAGAGGTACCGCTTTAAAAAGCATTAACGGAAAAAAAATAAGTTTCTACCGTGACAGCCTTTTCCAGTATTTATCCATGGACGGTTATGGCATAGTTAATAAATACCAGGCGCTTAGTAATATAGGTAGTTTTAGCGGCTGGTACCGAAATGTATTCGGACTAAACGATCAGTTTACTATTGGCTATGCGGATAAAAAGGGCGAAGAAAGAAAAACAACTATACCGGTTTTTGATCCCAAAAAAGATAGTTCCTTCCGGGATGAATTGATAAATTTTAAAAAGCCAGACAGAAAAGAGAGAAGGCATAATTTACTGGCTGCTTCACGTGAATTAAATATTGACACCTCTACCTGTACCGCCTATATGACCATCAATACTTTCGTTCGCGGTAACAACCTGACTGGCTTTATCAGGAAATCATTTAAACAGCTTCACCAAAAGAAAATTCAAAACCTGGTGGTGGACGTTAGAAATAACGGTGGTGGCAATGTAGGCATTTCGAACCTGCTCACAAAGCTTATCATCGATCATCCTTTTAAGATGGCCGATTCATTATATGCCATCAATAAAAAAAGCAAATATGGAAAGTATATCGGACAATATTTCTGGAATCGTTTATCCATGAGCTTTATATCAAAAAAACATGAAGATGGTAAATATCATTTCGGTTATTTTGAACGGCATCATTTTGAACCAAAAACCAAAAATCATTTTAACGGCAGTGTATATGTGATCATTGGCGGAAATTCTTTTTCGGCAACTGCGCTGTTTGCAGACTTCCTGAAAGGCCAGAAAAATGTAACGCTGGTGGGTGAAGAAACAGGAGGGGGCGCCTATGGTAATACTGCATGGCTTATTCCTGAAGTTGCTTTACCATTTACTAAAATACGTTTCACGCTACCAAAGTTCAGGATGGTAATTAATAAAAATATTATTAAGAATGGAAGAGGTGTTATGCCTGATATTTTTGTTCGTTCTTCCCAGGAATCGATCCAAATGGAAATTGATCCAAAGCTGGAGAGGGTGAAGGAGATAATAGAAAGTTCAAGGGTGAGGGGTTCCGCGGTTCGTTAAAATAAACAAGGCACGGGCAAGATGCATTATTGCGAACGTAGTGATCTGCAAACAGTTCTATCCAATAACGCTACCTGATGGGAGCGGTTGCCAACACCTACATTTGCTACCCGCTAGCGCTCCGTAATCGGGAGCGGATGAAAGCATCCATTAACGCTAGTTGGTCAGGAGCTTATATCTCCAGGGTCTTCCTCCCGGTAGAGAGGAATGGTGGGTAGAACAAGCGTGCCAGCCGCCAGGGCTGCCTTTGAAGGTTGTCAAAAATTGTGTAAGAGTGATCTCCTATTACAATCACTCTCTACGGTTTTTTAGAATAATTTTTGGTCAGCCCCGCTGGTGATCACGCAAACGAAGTCACCACAAAATTCTCATCAAAAATAACAAACGAAGCCACATACCCTTTTTGAATCAACCCCAGCCTGCATTCTTTTCCTAATAATTTAGCGGGATACAGAGAGGCCATCCTTAATGCTTCTTCCAGTTCAATGCCTACATGCTGAACAGCATTTTTCACACACTTTATCATTGTAAGAGAAGAACCAGAAAGCGTTCCGTTAGGTAGTGTATAACGGTCACCCTTAAACACATGCTGGTAATCTCCGCCCTTCGTTTCCGCTACTGCATCCGTAATAAAAAACAGACGCTGCTTCATTATTTTTTTGCTGATGCGCACTGCAGCGAAATCAACATGCACCCCATCGCAAACCACGCTGCTCATAACATCAGCATGATCATAAATAGCGCCCACCAAACCAGGCTCCCGACTTTGAAAAGCAGACATAGCATTAAATAAATGAGTAGCCGTTGGAATGCCATTATTAAATGCACGTATACCCTCACCGTAAACTGCATTACTATGGCCAGCGGAAACAAGTATATTATTTTTGAGTAGCAATTCAATTACCGCATCTTCACAACGTTCCGGCGCAATGGTAATCATTTTGAAAATGCCGGCACCTTTATCCAATAGCATTTGCACTTCTTTTACTGTGGGTTGCTTAATAAATTGTTCAAGGTGAGCGCCTTTTTTAATTGGATTAAGATAAGGACCTTCGAGATGTAATCCTAGTAACCCTTTGCCGCCCTGTTTCCAATAATCGCTCACTACTTCCATTCCCTGTAAAATTTTTTCGATGGAATTGGTCGCCATGGTAATCATAAAATGTGCAGCTCCGCCTTTTGAGCAGTATTCGTAAGTTGCCTGAATTGATTCAACAGAAAGTTCGTGTGAAAATAATTTTCCATTGCCACCATAGATTTGCAGATCAATAAAAGAAGGTGCGATGCTCATTCCTTTAAGATCCTGTTTTTCATATGTAGTGGGGATGTCTGATTCATCCAGGATGTCTTCAATGAAACCGTCGCGTACCAGGATGGCTTTATTAGTAAGAATTTGCTCGCCTGTAAAAAAAGTTCCGTTGTATAAAGCAGTTTGCATATTAATTTTTTCTTTAAACCGGCCTAACTGTTAATCGACCACCTCGTCTTTCGGTATGATAATAAAATGCTCGGCATCCTTCCAAAACGGAAATTTATTCCTTATCTCATCTACTTTCTCTTTGTGCAGAGTAATAGTAAAAACATCTTCGACATGAGTTTTCTCGTACTCCACATTGCCGAGTGGATCTACAATCATGGAATCACCACTATAATAAAAATCATTCCCATCTTTACCCACGCGGTTTACTCCAATAACATACGATTGATTTTCGATCGCCCTGGCAGTAAGCAAAGTTTTCCAGGCATGGCTTCTCCGTTCGGGCCAGTTAGCTACGTAAATAAGAATATCGTATTCGGGATGTTCAGGTTCTTTAAAAGCATCAAAGTTCGAAACCCTTTTTTTGCCGAGCAGCGGCGGAACAAAAGATTGCTGGCTCGCCCATACAGGGAAACGCAGATCATAACATATTTGAAGATTGAGTTTGAATCCGTTTACAGATGCTACCAGCCTTTTATTACCCGCCGTGTAATGTTGATCCTCCCCCGCAAAGCCGAATAAGTGCCGTTTATCGTAATGCCCGTATTGCCCTACCGGTAACATCCATATCAACCTGTTATAATAGTAGCCATCTTCTTCTATAATAACACTTCCCGTAACTATAATGCGGTGTTCCTTCGCTATTCTCATCATCCATTCCACCGTAGGTCCATCCATTTTTTCAGCGAGCAGCTTTGTGTTCATACTAAAACCGGTACTAAACATTTCCGGTAAAATGACCATCTCGGTTTTCTCTTTCAGGGCGCTGATCTTTTCTTCAAACATTCGAAGATTGGCTTCTCTGTCTTCCCAATAAAGATTGGATTGAATAAGTGTAATGCTTAATGACGACATGGCTTTTACTATATCGGGTAAAGTTAAAAGATTGTAAGGAAACTACTATTTTTAGAATCTGGTTTAAGACTTAATAATGCAACGCAATTAAACGTTGCCCTGTCATTGAAATAAAAATATGCTACGATATCTGCTGGCTTTTAGCCTGATATTATTACTTGCCTCCTGTAAGAAAGATAAAGTAAAAGCAGGAAATAATGTTGAGATGTATTTACTTTCCTCCTACCAGGCTGTATCTGGTAAATGCCAGGTAGATAGTTCTTTATCTGTGCTACAAGATGTGCCATTGATCAGGAACGAAGAAATTTTGCAATATTCCCGTTCAACCTACGCTTATAGCTTAACCATCAGCGCCATACAAAAAATAAAAAATCTTATCGGGAGAACGCCCTTCGCAATCACGGTTGATAGAAAGGTGATATTTTATGGCTTTTATATGCCACCCATTATGAGTTCTACCTGCTTCGATTCCATAACAATGGATGCCGTAGGCTTCGATCAAACCAATACTATGTATATGAGGCAGGGTTATCCTGGTGCATTATCCGGAGTGCCTTTTGACGACCAGCGTAATAATCTCAAACTGATAGCCACGTTTTCAAACCAGGGTAAATTAAAATAGTTTTTCGGTAATAACTAGTGTTATGTCAACTCTAAAATGACGCTTTGGCTATCAGCCTTCAGCTATCAGCCGTCAGGAGGAAACTAACTCTAGCATTGTTTTCCTGATAGCTGACTGCTGATAGCTGATAGCCAAAATAACCGACAGTTTATGTTTAACATGACACTAGTACATCAATGATACCGGTGACACCAGTTTATTGTTTTGCCTGGATCAGCGATTCCCTTATCAAATCTGCCTCAAATCCCTTTTGCGTTAAATAGTCCTGCAACTTCCGCATTCTTATGAAAAGATTCGGTTCACCTGATAATATTTCAAGTTTATTCGTAGTTAGTTTTTCCAGGGTCTCGAGATAATCATCTTCGTTAATTTGCGATAATGCTTTCTTTATGCAATATACGCTAACCTGTTTTTGTTTTAACGCATACTTTATTTTCCCCTTGCCCCATTGTTTCATTCGAAATTTGCCTCCGGCATATTGAATGGCAAATCGCTCTTCATTCAAATAATTCTCCTCAATGAGTAGTGAAATAAGTTCTTCCACTTCTGTTTTATGCATTCCCAGGCTATATAATTTTTCTTTCACCTCCTGGTGGCATCGTTCCTGGTAAGCACAGAAATACTTTAACTTTTGAAGCGCTTGTTCTTTGGTAAGTGTTTGTTTGAAAGGTATAGTCACCCTGCAAAGTTGAAAAAAAATTTACACGGTTCAATGAAAATTGCTTTGAAGACACAAAAATAAACGCTTATATGAGCTCTGTAAAAAAAGATATGCAATAAATACCTGGCCTTCGCTCGCAAATTTAACACCTGTAAGGCTGGGTAGTGCTCTTAAAACCTGTTGGCAATTAACCAAAAATCCTTAGTTTCGTCCTTACTAATATTTAATCCCCGCATAAAATGAAGTTCATTGTATCATCTTCTGCATTGTTAAAACAGTTGCAACAAATTAACGGAGTCATTGGTGCAAATACTGTTCTGCCTATCCTGGAAGATTTTTTGTTTGAGGTGGATAAAAACAGGCTTACCGTAGTAGCCACTGACCTGGAGACTGTTATGCGGATACAATTGGATATCGAGGCCAAAGAAAATGGCAGGATCTGCATTCCGGCCAGGATATTAATGGATTCATTAAAAAATATACCTGATCAACCACTTACATTTAATATTGATAAAAATTTTGCTATTGAGATTACGTCTGATACTGGAAAGTATAAGGTAATGGGCGAAAATCCGGATAATTTTCCTAAAGAACCGGTAGCCGATGATACTACTACTTTTACTATGCCGGCAACAGCCCTGCTAACGGCCATTAATAAAACGCTATTTGCAGTAAGTAATGACGACTTGCGGCCAGCTATGACCGGGGTATATTTCGATCTTAATGAAAAGTACATCCAGTTTGTGGCTACTGATGCACATAAACTGGTTCGTTACAAGAGAACGGATGTTACCTGCCCGAAAAATGATTCCTTTATCGTTCCCAAAAAGCCTTTGGCGCTGTTAAAATCAGCCATCCCCGATAATGAAGACGAGCTGACGCTTAACTATAATAACAATCATTTGTTTGTTAAACATGGCGCCACACAGATGAGCTGCCGTTTAATAGATGCACGATTCCCGGATTATAAAGTGGTAATACCAGTTGATAATCCATACAAACTCCTGTTAAACAAGGTCGATTTTCAGAACGCTCTACGCCGGGTAAGTGTTTTTAGTAATAAAAGTACCAACCAGGTGGTATTAAACATCCAGGGCACCGAATTGCAGCTCGCGGCGCAGGATATAGATTTTTCCTTTGAAGGGAACGAACGGATGACCTGCCAATACAATGGGGAAGATCTGGCCATCGCTTTCAACGCCCGCTTTCTTATCGAAATGCTTAATGCCGCGGCTAGTACTGATATTAATATAGAACTGTCTACTCCTACAAAAGCTGGAATAATAAAACCGACTGAGAATAAAGACAATGAAGAACTGCTGATCCTGGTAATGCCGCTGATGCTGAATAATTAATAAGTAAGCAAAAGATAATTCAGTGATCACTCTTCACCAGTAAAGCCCGCATTCAACAGATCCAGCATAATTATCTTTCTGCCTTTTATTCGATAATAAAGCTTGTTTTTTCTACTCACACTAATTTTATAAACCCCGGGGATTTTTGACGATGGAACACCGATGCCCGGATAATGACAGGCCATCTTCATTTTAATATCTATTCTTTCAACAAGTTGATTTGTCACTTCTAACGAGAACTTGTTTTCGATATAAGTAAACATTTTAGCCAATTTGCGGGAAAATCGATAACTGAGAACTATTTTGTACGCCATCTCGCCGTTAGCTTTTTAAACCCCTTTAAACTGATAACTTCCTTTTTTTCTACCTCATCTATTGAAACCTGCAGCTGTTGTAACTGGGCTTCGGTCAGGTCATCCAATATATCCGTTTGCGAGAAGGTTGTATATGTTTGTATTTCTTCTTTTAACAAGGAAAGAATTTTTTTATCTTCAATATCATCGATCAACTTATAAATCTCGGTTTTGATACTTTTAACAGTCATTTTGAGAAGATTGCTATTTTTTAAAGTTAGTTTTATTAACTGATATTTTTAACTGGCCCCTGATTTTAACCATATGATTACATCGGATTCATCCTTTTTACGGAAACCGCAAAGTGTTCTACTTAATACTTTGAATATCTTTGTTCTATGAATTTTCTCCCCATTCGGGCATATGATAATTATATAAAAGCTTCTATAGAGCTTTCGTTATTAAAGGAAGCCGGCATTATCTGCCATCTTAAAGATGAATATACCATTACAATTGACCCGCTATTGAGCCCGGCATTAGGTGGTATGAAATTAATGGTGGAAGAAGAAGATCTATTGAAGGCACAACAAATATTGGAAAATTCTGACCAGCTTTACCTGGAAACGATACCCTGCCCCATCTGCGATGAACACTCCCTGAAACTTGTTATTGAAACCGTTCAATACAAAACCTGGGCAGGTAAAGTAAAATCATTGCTTATTAATGGACAGGCACAGCAGGTTACCAGGTTTTATCGATGTAGTAACTGCAAATACGAATGTAAAGATCTGCCTCAATCGGTTTGAAAGTGTACATCCAACATTAACAAAATATGATAGGTTGGATGAGGTTTACTTCGTAACTTTTTATCATTTATTATCATGGAAAGATTTATGCAATATTGGGAGCATATTCACAGCTCCGATCGTGTTCTAATCCTGATGATTGGGATGATTTTTTTCTGGATCATTGAAGGATATTATCCATTATTTCAATTTTCATTTAAGCGATACAAACACGCGGGCGTTAATCTCATTTTTTTATTTACTACGCTTGTATTCAACCTGGTTTTTGGACTAGTTACCGTGAAAGTGTGCGATTGGGTTATGAAGAATCATATTGGTTTATTAAACTGGGTGCAGGTACCTGTTTGGGCCACAATAGGGCTGTCGTTGTTTTTTATGGATTTCTTTGGTCAATATGCCCCTCATTACACTATGCATAAAGTAAAATGGATGTGGAAATTCCATATGATCCATCATAGCGATACTAAGGTAGATGTTACGACAGGCACCAGGCATCACCCCGGCGAATGGTTATTTCGGGAATTTAGCACTATCATAGGCATTATCGTAATCGGCCTGCCCGTAGGATTGTACTTTTTATACAGGAGTGTCGCGGCTATTTTTACTCATTTTAACCATGCGAATATGAGAGTGCCGCTTTGGCTGGATAAGCCTATAAGCTGGATATTTGTTTCCCCGAATATGCATAAAGTTCACCACCACTATAAAAGGCCATTTACAGACTCCAATTATAGTAATATCTTTTCTTTATGGGATCGATTATTTGGCTCATATAAATATGATGACCCTAAGAACTTGCGGTATGGACTAGATGTGCTGGAAGACTCCACCGATGAAAACATCGGTTACCAGTTTAAACTTCCCTTCAATAAAAATATTAAAACAGGCATTTGATCTGTGATTTACTTCCGAACTCTTCGAGACTTGTATAAAAGCGAGCTTAATTTGTTTATAAAATGAAGAACTTCTTAAAATTGAATTTGTTCAAAAATCAATATTCGATTGGTAAACTTTCGCTGAACAGCGCCTGAACAAAAAACTCAATCTTTTGGGATGACTTCTAAAGTCTTCTAGACTTCGAAAGTCTAAATTTGAGACCTCTAAGCCAGACTTTCGAAGTTTTGCAAACTTCGGAAATCAGCATTCACACTTGTCATTGGCTCATCCGAAGTCAACACGCAAAAGACTACGGAAGTCCGTTGCAAACACATTGGAGGAAACCCCCTACTGCTGCTGCTGCTGCTGCTTTTGCTGCATCTCCAAAAACCTCCTGTACGAATTTCCATCTTCCGTCATTTTTGGTTGAGGGGTAAGAATTGTAGTAAAATCCTCCCTCGAATTTCCATCTTCATAAGAAACAGTAACCCCAACCTCCAATGTTTGTTCAGATGTTCCTTTATAGGTTCCCCTTACCGGCGAGCAATCTGTAAAATTTCTACCAACGGCCAGTCGAACATGCCGATCGCTAACCAGGCAATTATTAGTAGTATCCAAACCCAGCCAACCGAAAGAGGGAAGGTAGGCTTCTACCCAGGCATGAGTGGCGCCTTCACCACGCATACCTGACTTGTGCGGACAAACGTACCCACTTACATAACGTGCCGGGATATTAATAATACGCAACATAGCAGATAACATATGAGCAAAATCCTGGCAGACGCCCGCTTTCAGTTTCCATATTTCGTTCAGCGTAGTTTCAACGCTTGTTATGCCTTTGATATAGTTGAAGTTTTCAAAAACATACTCGTTAAGACGGAGGGCTGCAGCGTAGGGCGTTACTTCGTGGTTTTGGGAAAGCTCCACGATCATGGTTATTTCCGACAACGCGTCAAATTGTTCCACTTTTAAAAAATCTATCAGTGCCACTTTATTTCGCACCTGCAGCAAATGGCTCCACTGCTCTTCTTTGGGTTGTGTATCTTCCGGAACCGGGCGCGGCTTGGTAATCACTTCCATCCTGGAATCAATAATCAATTCAAGATGCGGTTCCTGCGATGAAAACGAGCCAACATCATTGCCATAGTAATCTTTATAAATTTCCACGATGGGTTCACCGCTGATGGTAAGTTCATGCTTAAGTACTTCCTGGTATTCGTCTTTGATCGGGTAAAGAATGATCTGGTTCGCACTATCTCTCACTGGTGACTCATAGGTATATTTCGTTACATGGTGAATCTTAAATTTTGACATTGTCAGTTTGTATTTGTTTTCGGAAAAAATTGATTACTCTTACCCGGTAATCCTTTGGTTTTTTTAACACGTGGCAGCAATATAAAACGTTGAAATAAGCATATACTTAAAGATCAGGTTGAGTACGCAAAAAACTTTTCATCAAGATCGGTTCCTATTTTATTTAACTGGGCAATAGATTCTGTAAGGTATTTATGCAATCCCTGCTGCATGATATTATCTACCGTTGAATATTGAACTCTACTTACCAGCTTCCCCATCATAAAATCGATCTGGTTGAAACCTTCAGAGTTTTTTTCACTTTTAAGCCGCTTAAAATAAAGGTGCATCCGTGAAATGGCATAAGAAACCGATCGGGGAAACTGGCGGTTTAACACAATTTGTTCAACAACATTCCTTGCCTCAAATCCGCTACGATAGGTTTTCAAATACAACTGGTGCCCGGCCATGGAAAGCAAAAAATATTTCCAGTAAGTGGCATCCGTTGATTTGTCGGCATCATAATTAAGCGTGCTGAATTTTATATCAAGAATCTCTGAGCTCTGAATACCTCTTTCCAGGTATTTTCCGATGTTCATAAAAGCAGTTCCCTCTCCCCTGGCCATCGTAACATCGGCGGTTCCATAGAATAATAAACATTGTTTTATCAATACATCCAACTCTGTAATTGGATCTTCTGCATGAAGACCTCTCACCAACGCCTCATCACGCATGATATGATAAAAATCGTTTATGCATTGCCACAATTCTTTAGTGATATGTTCCTGTACGCTTCTTGCGTTTTCCCTTGCCTGCGTGACGATATTAAAGACCGAATTGGGGTTATTCTTTTCCAGCACAACATATTTTAAAACAGCCCGGGTGTCTTTGCAGATGGCTTCTATTTTTTCTTCTTCCAGGTAGGTAAAGATCTTAAGTACCGGTGTCCAGGAAAATTCGTGGATATCATCTTGCGATGAAGCGTAATTTATCTTCAGCATGCGCAAAATACCATCGCTTCTTTCCATATAACGGCTCATCCAGTATAAACTATTGGCTACTCTACTTAGCATGTATTGTTTAAGTTTGGTTTACAGTTTTCGCTTTTTCTTTGTGCCTGGCAACAATTGCCAGGCCGTATTCATGGAGTTGTTTAGATAACTCTTTGTCAGTGGCATGCAATTAAAGAAACACTGCGGATTTTTAAGACTTCTATCACAATAAGCCTGGTTACACCAGCACCCAGGTATCTTTGCTTCCACCACCCTGGGACGAATTCACGACAAGCGACCCTTCCCTTAAAGCTACTCGTGTTAATCCTCCCGGAACAATTTCTATCCCGTCGGGTCCGCACAAAGCATAGGGCCTGAGATCAATACGACGTGGCTGCATTTTTCCATTCATGTAACAGGGAGCGGAAGATAGATTAATAATGGGTTGCGCAATAAACTGGCGGGGATCTTTTACGATTTCTTGCTTATAAATCTCTATCTCCTGTTCGGTAGCAACATGACCCATCAGCATGCCGTAACCACCGCTTTCATTCGTTTTCTTGATAACCATTTTGTTCATGTTGGCAAAAACATGGTCCCTTTCTTCTATGTTACCGAGCTGGTAAGTGGGTACGTTTTTGAGAATGGGCTCTTCATTCAGGTAATATCTTATCATCGCGGGCACGTAGGTGTAAATTGCTTTATCATCTGCTACACCATTTCCGGTAGCATTTACAATGGCCACGTTTCCTTTTCTATAGGCGCTCATCAATCCTGCCACGCCCAACAGGCTATTGGAGTTAAAAACCAGGGGATCAAGAAATTCATCGTCCACCCGCCTGTAAATAACATCAACCTGCTGCAGACCCTGCGTGGTTTTCATATATACACGGTGGTTATCTACTACCAGGTCTCTGCCCTCCACCAATTCAACTCCCATGAGCCTGGCTAAGGTACTGTGCTCGAAATAAGCCGAATTGTAAACGCCAGGGGTTAATAAAACAATGGTGGGATTAGATGTTTGCCGGGGCGAAAGTGAAACCAGGTTTTTATGCAAAATGGTAGGATATTCCATAACAGTTCGCACATTATTCCTGGGCAGCAGGTCAGGGAATAATCGTTTGGTTATTTCCCGGTTCTCCAGCATATAACTTACTCCGCTGGGGGTTCTGAGATTGTCTTCCAATATATAAAAAGAGCCGTCACTATCCCTGATAAGATCAATTCCGGCAATGTGCACGTAGATATCGTAAGGAACAGGAAATGCGTTCATCTCGCGCAAGAAATGCGGACAGCTATACACCATACTGGCAGGCACTACGCCGTCTTTCAGGATAAATTGCTCATTGTAAACATCTTTAAGGAAAAGATTCAATGCCTTGAGCCGCTGTTTAATGCCGCTTTCAATAAACTGCCATTCTACCGCTGTGATAATTCTTGGGATGATATCAAAAGGAAATATCTTTTCAATTCCTTCCCCACTGCTATAAACGGTGAAGGTGATACCCTGGCTCATGAAAAGCCGTTTTGCCTGCTCTTCTTTTTTATTTAATTCGGAAATACTCAGTTGTTGTAAAAAATCAACCACTCCTCGGTACTGGGTTCGAACAGAGGACGATTCGTACATTTCATCCCAGGTATTCAGGTCGGGGTAATAAGAACTTAACAATTCATTGGTTTGCATACAACGTGGTTTTTGAATGAAGTTCTATGGCCAGCTATCGTTGTGTAAAATTTCATTCCAAATATAACAAAACGCCTTTGAGTTCCCCGAGATTTTTAGTTTACTTATATCTTTACTTTCTAAACGTTTAAAATGAAAACGATCGCTATGATCCCGGCGCGTTATACCGCTACCCGTTTTCCCGCCAAATTAATGCAACCTCTCGGTAATAAGTCCGTTATCCGTCATACGTATGATAATACGGTGGCGACCGGGTTATTCGATTCGGTGATGGTGGTAACTGACAGTGAACTGATTTATAATGAAATTATTTCTAATGGAGGTCAGGCAAAAATGAGCCTCCGGCAGCATGAAAGCGGTAGCGACCGTATTGCGGAAGCAGCAGCTGATCTGGATGTTGACCTTATAGTGAATGTACAGGGTGATGAACCCTTTGTGCAAAAAAGACCACTTGAGCAATTGTTAAAGGCCTTCGACTCCGGGCAGGTACAGGTGGCCTCCCTGATGCAGGTATTGAAAGATCAACGATTTATTGAGGACCCTAATTATGTAAAGGTGGTTGTAGATAAAAACATGAACTCCCTTTTGTTCAGCAGGAGTATAATACCCTACCCGCGCAACCTGGAAATTACTCCTGTTTATTATGAGCATATCGGAGTATACGCTTTTTGCAAAAAGGCATTACTCGATTTTACCAGCTGGCCGATGACTCCACTGGAAGCCGCTGAAAAAATAGAATGTCTTCGTTATCTTGAAAATGGCATTCCTATAAAAATGATAATTACCGACTATATGGGCGTTGAAATTGATACCCCGGAAGACCTGGAAAGGGCTGCAGCCCTTTTAGCTGCTTCTTTATAATATTCAATTTACCTGGTTGTTTGTTCCCGTTTAATATTTTCACTTCATAAAATTGGATAGGTACTCAAAACTTATTGTATTGAGTAATATTTAGATTTATTCCTTACATTTCATTATTAAATTTTATTAATCAACTGTCTTGCCATGAATAATCCATTATGGGGAATTGATCTCGGAGGAACAAAAATAGAAGGTGTAATACTCAATTCCATAGCAGATGCCCGGCCCATTATAAGAACCCGCGTTGACACAGAAGCCTCACAGGGTTATGAACATGTAATAGGACAAATTCATAAACTCGTGGAAGAGATGAAACAGCAATCGGGTCTTCAACCGCAAACTATCGGTTTTGGTACCCCGGGCGTATCAGACCCGGTTTTACAAAAGATGAAGAATTGCAATACCACGAGTTTAAACGGAATGCCTTTAAAAAAAGACGTGGAAGAAAAACTGCAACTGCCTATCGTACTTGCCAATGATGCCAATTGTTTTGCTTTAGCCGAAACGCAATGGGGAATTGTAAAAGAGAAAGGGCTGCCTGGAAAAGTGGTTTTCGGAATAATTATGGGAACAGGGGTTGGTGGTGGACTGGTGTTCGAAGGTAAAATATGGAGTGGCTTTCATGGTATTGCAGGCGAGTGGGGACATAATTATTTGGATGAGTCTGGAGGGCCCTGCTATTGCGGCAAAACGGGTTGCGTGGAAACTGTTATTGCCGGCCCTTCCCTCGAACGATACTATACGAGCATTACCGGTAATAAGGTCAGGTTAAAAGAAATTGTTTCAAGACACCTTCAAAACTCCGATGAAGCCGCTACAAAAACAATTGACCGGCTTTGTCATTTTTTTGGAAAGGGTGTAGCTTCTGTTATTAACCTGCTCGATCCTGATGTAATAATTATTGGTGGAGGAGTAGGGAATATTGACGCGCTTTATACGGATGGCCTTACCTCTCTCCGACATTTCATCTTTAACAGTCGGGCCGATACTCCTATTTTAAAACCTTCCCTTGGAGATAGCGCGGGTGTTTTTGGAGCAGCTGCGTTAGTAGGCTGATACCTTGTTTAGTAAGGCGCAAAACTTGTTGTTAATTTTGCCGTTCTTCTTAAAATACATTTTTTTAATGAACTCTCTCTAACCGCTCTTGAATACCTTTGCTTCCCTTGAGTAAAAATAAAAAACTATGAAGTTTCGAAATTTTAAAATGGTGGATTATGTGATATACGGTCGCGGCAGTTTTGATCAATTGGATGAAATTATAGCCCCGCATCGTTTGATAAGAGCTCCCATGGTTTTTTTGTTGGATCATTTCTTTGAAGGCAAATCATTAGCATCAAGAATACCCCTCCGCGGAAAAGATAAAATAATTTTTGTAGATGTAACCCATGAACCGAAGACCACCTACGTTGATTTATTGGCGACGCAATTGAAAGAAGAATTCGGCTCAGTGAGCGGTATCATTGGAATAGGCGGTGGCTCTGCCATGGATCTTGCTAAAGCGGTTTCGCTAATGATGACAAATATGGGTTGCTCATCAGATTACCAGGGTTGGGACCTCGTGAAAATCCCCGGTGTTTATAAAGTTGGCGTTCCCACCTTAAGTGGAACAGGTGCTGAAGTATCACGTACAACCGTTTTAACCGGTCCTGCCAGGAAACTCGGCATGAACTCAGATTTTACTCCTTTCGACCAAATCCTTCTTGACCCTACCTTAACCAGTAATGCTCCGCATAACCAACGTTTTTATACGGGCATGGATTGCTATATCCATTGCATCGAAAGCCTGCAGGGAACCTATCTGAACGAGTTCAGCAAAAGTTATGGAGAAAAAGCGCTGCAGTTATGCCAACAGGTTTTTGTTGAAAATGATAGTTGGGATGATAATTGTGACGACAAACTAATGATGGCATCTTATGCAGGGGGCATGAGTATCGCCTATTCTCAGGTGGGCGTGGCACATGCCGTTAGTTACGGATTGAGTTACCTGCTCGGAACAAAACATGGCATCGGTAACTGCATCGTTTTTGATAAGCTCGAAGAATATTATCCCGAGGCCGTTAAAGAATTTAAGTACATGGTGCAAAAAAATAATATAGCGATCCCCCAGGGAATTTGCAACGGCTTAAGCGAAGACGAATATAATAAAATGATAGATGTTTCATTAGGCATGAAGCCGCTTTGGGAAAACGCGCTGGGTAGCAATTGGGAAAACATTATCACAAGATCAAAACTGAGAGCTTTGTATGAAAGATTGTAGCCCTTATTAAATATTGGGTTCGTTGACGAGCTTGTCCGGTTGTTTATCAAATTTATACAATGCGCAGACGCAACAAATTTCTTCATTATCTCGATCACGGTTTGGACACCTTATTTGGCATTCCAAAAACTAAAAAAATTCCATTTAACATTCCCGCCACTATCACCCAAAGGGAAGATGCAGGTTCCATAAAGGTTGTTGTAAATGACTATACTGCTACTACCATTGAAAAACATAAATTACAGGAAGTGGCGGAAAGCTATCGTTTTAAAGACAGTGATCATATAAGCTGGATTAATATTGATGGTTTACGAAAATCGGAGGTGGAAGGAATCTGTAATAGATATGGTGTCCACCCTCTTATAGCAGAAGATATCCTAAGCCTCAATCAACGTCCAAAAATGGACGAAGTAGATGGCGTGATGTACTGCCTGTTAAATATGTTGTATTTCAACGGAACTACCTGCAGTGTGGAGCAGGAGCAAATCAGTATTGTGTTTGGTAAAAATTTTGTCATCTCCTTTCAGGAAGATGCCAGGAGAGATGCTTTTAACCCCATCCGCGATAAACTGATTATATCCAATAGTAAACTGCGCCAGAGGGGTTCGGATTACCTGTGTTACGCCATGCTGGACATGATCGTTGACAATTATTTTGTGGTAATGGAGAAATTGGGAGAAAGAATTGAATGGTTGGAAGACGTGGTCATTAAAGTAGGTACTAATCGCTCTCTCTCCAGGATCAACCAGGTTAGAAAGGAACTTAATGTATTAAAAAGGAATATTGTTCCGGTAAGGGAAATAATCAACGGCTTCTTACGCAGTGAAAGCGAGCTTTTAGAAGATCGAACCACTAAATATTTTAAAGATATTTATGATCATATCGTTCAGGCAATTGATATAACGGAAACTTATCGTGAAATGGTAATGAGCCTTCAGGACCTTTACATCAATAATGTTAATCTTCGCATGAACCAGGTGATGAAAGTGATGGCGATCGTTACCTGCCTGATGGCTCCGGCTACTGTAATTGGCGGTATTTTTGGAATGAACTTCGACCGGATACCTTATATTCATACCAGGTATGGTTTTCTTACTGCTGTGGCAATAATGCTTATTATTCCCATTTGGATGTTGCGGCAATTTAAACGAAAAGGGTGGTTTTGATCTCGTGTTTGAATGTTAATATTTTTCTTAATTCTTTAGTTCAGATAAAGTTACTATTTTGGGCTTCATTTATTTATTCACCTTACAACTTTGTTATGAAAATTTTGATGCTCTTACTTTGCTTTTCCTTGTTCTCGTTGTCTGCTTTTTGTCAATCCTCGAAGTCAATTTTCAATGGTAAGGATCTTAAAGGATGGACAATTCATGGTACTGAAAAATGGTATGTAGAAAAGGGAGAAATGATCTGCGAAAGCGGTCCCGATAAACAGTATGGCTACCTTTCGACAGATAAAAAATATAAAAACTTTGAACTGCAGTTACAGTTCAAACAGGAAGCGAATGGAAACAGTGGTGTTTTTATCCGATCAGGTATTGAGGGAACAAAGATAAGTGGCTGGCAGGTAGAGGTTGCTCCTTTGGGTAATCATACGGGTGGCATCTACGAATCTTATGGAAGGGGCTGGATCATCCAACCAAAACCGGAGGACGAGAATTTTCTTAAACAGGGTGAGTGGAACGAATTAAAAATACTGGCTAAGGGTGATGAAGTAACCACCTGGTTAAACGGACACCAAATGGTTTTTCTTAAAGATGAAAAGATAGGCAAGGGTGAAGGTTTTATAGCCTTGCAAATTCATGATGGCGGCGGAATAAAAGTAAGATGGAAAAATATGAAAATTAAGGAACTTTAAAACTTCCGGTTCCTTATATAAAATGCATTTTTTTAAGCCACTTTCTTAACAGGAAAGTGGTTTTTCTTTAAAGCGCCCGAAGTGGCGCTTTGCTATTATAATTAGCCGGTTGTTCCGCAATATATAATTGGTAAAACATGTCCTCCATTCTTTCCCAGCCGTTTTTTTCATAAACGATCTGTGCAATATAATTGTCATTCGCCGTTTGCAACAATAGCCATCCGGCACCTGATTCTTTCCCAAAAAGCTTCGCTTCATCTAATAACATTCTACCTATTCCATGTTTACGCTGAGTTTCTTTTACATACACATCGTTTAAAAGCCAAGTCTTCTGCAGGCTAACGGAAGAAAAGAGCGGGTAAAATTGTATAAATCCAACAACCTCTTCATCCTTGATTGCAATAATAATAACTGATTGATTTTGCGATAGCCTGTCATGTAAAAATTCCTTACAGGCATCCACATTCGCTTCCTGGCGGTAAAAAAGACGATATAGATTAAATAACACTGACAATTGATCTATGTCATCAAGGTCGGCTTTTCTTATTTCAATCATTTATTATAGGTATAAGTATTAACTAAATTACTAAAAGCCTTCAACTATTTTACTATTATTTGACCTGAAGGCAAACTTATAAAATTTTATTTCAACATCAATCAATTAATACTAGCGTTTTTCCGGGGCTCTTTTGAATATGGGAACCGTGCTGCAAGGTTCTCCATACATGATACTTTTAGCTACAGGCCTTAATAATCGTGTTATTTCAAAATAAGCAAATTCTCCAATTGGCAGTTCACCACAACCTTTTATTACGACTTTCCTGTCAGTATAATCCCCCAAGCTTATCGTCATTAGGTTTCTTAAAAATAATGTTTTATGCATAAACGATTCATCGCCCTGAACTGTTTCCCTGGCATACGGTTGAATATGGGAAGCCAATAACATATATGCCCAGACAGGAATGATGGCATCCGCCGTACAGGTAACAGCCACATATTTGTCCTTATATATCGAAAAATCCAGGTTTTTTAATGCCTCTCTAAAATCCTTTTCCTTTAATATCAGACCCATGAACAGGTATTCCTTAAGGTCAAAAACAGCCGTGTCTCCTCTTGGATAATACTTTTCCAGGTCAATTTCCATTAACGAACTTTCTGCCACTTTATTTAAAATAATTTCACTCATAGAAAGTTTTTTATTAATAATACAAAATTATAGCCTTATTGTTAGAACAACGGCTCTTTGTTAGCCCCCTGCGCGCCAATACCGGCTCTGTTTGGGTAAGCCGCATAAAAAAGCAGGTCGCATTAAACGACCTGCCATATTCTTCTTTGACACTTTTTACAGGAACTTCGATCTGTTATCTTTAACATCGGCGGCTTTTTTAAGCGCTTCCAATGACCTGTATCCACTCATTGATTTTGTCTGCATCAGCATACTGGTTCGCTGTTGCTCAATGCTACCATTAACATTTTGCTTTGCACTAATGTTACCAGGTTTTATAACGAAAACGCCTCCGTTACCTGCAATGGGTGGTGTTATTTTACCCTTCCACTCTTTATTAAAAGTAGCGCCAATTACCTTTGCTTCCTGTCCTACGTTAGGTATAACGGGTGAAGCAAAGCTAATACTATCAGCATTTTGTGTTTGCGTTTTAAGGGCGGAAGCGGTGGTTTCCAAACTTTTAACAGTGCCGATTTTTTGAATAATCTGCTCTGCTTTCTTTTTGTTTCGAACTATAAATTCCACCTGGGTTCTGGCTTTAGCCGCGCTCATCGTACCTTCCTTATTTATTTCGGTTACCATCGCCACTACAAATTTATCTCCCAGGTCATAAGGTTCGGAAACGTCTCCCCTGTCGGCTTCGTATATCCAACGAACCAGTTGCCGGCTGCTGCCGAGTCCCGGAATCATGTTATCTATAGGCTTAATTTCGCTGGCTATTAATTTATTGTATTTTTTTGCAGTAGCATTATCTTCAAAGGCTTTTGCGGTGCGGCTCTCACCGGCAAACTGATTTGCCAGTCCTGAAGCTGTGTTTTGCGTTTCCTGGCTTGCTGAAATATTTTTCGACAGGTAGGCCACTTTATAGGAAGGCTCAAAATTTGTTTGATCAAGTATTTCTATATAATGATATCCAAACTGCGTTTTTACTTTTTTGTGCTCTCCCTTTTTGCCTTCAAACAAAATGAATTTACCGAACTCCTGGTCAAAACCTTCTTTATTTTGAATTTGAGCGGCGCTAAATTTCATAACACCTTTGTCCTGGCTTACTGAAGCTTTATCATCCGAAACTGTGAGCATTAAATTTTCAAAATCCGCACCGTTATTGATAGCCGTTATTACACTATCAATCCTCTTTTCAGCAGTACTATCGGCAACCAGGCGCTGCCCATTCCGGTCAACGGTTTGAATTAAAATATGACGGGCTTTTACGCTGTCCGGTAAAGTTTGTCTGCCTATCATCTTTGCTACAGCATAATTTTGTGCATCCAGGTAAGGACCAAAAACATCTCCGTCTGCCAAAGCCTGGATGGAATCTGTGTGAGGAACCTTCATGGCACTTTTAGAAACATACCCGTCAAAATTAGGAATTTCAGAACCGTTTCTCACCAGGAAAGCTGCCACATCGGGTGTTGTTTTAAACTCGCTTTTAAGATTTTCCAGCTGGTTAAACAATGCCTGGCTATCCGCCTGGCTGGGAGCCGCATTAAAAACAACATAGGAAATACTTCTGGAGGTGGCTTGTTTGTAGTCATCAGGATGTTTACTGACATAGTTGCTAATTTCATCATCACTGATTTTTACTGAACTATCTGGAATGGTAGAATATGGAATATTCACGAAAGCTATCGAAGCTATAGTGCTATTGTCGGCATTCAGCTTTTCCAGCATCCATTTGGGAATATAGGATGTGTTTGCCAATAATGCAGAATATCTTTCTTTCAACCGGTTATTTATTAAGGCAGGTAAATAAACATCTTCAAATTTCTGGGTGATTTCGCTGTTTTTTTGTTTCCTTAGATTACTAATGGCTAACCTGGCAGCATTGGCATCATACTCTCCAGTCTGCTGGTTTATAAATTGTCTTTTTAAATCTTCGGGTGGATTTTTCCCAAATAAAATGTCGCCCAATTCTTTAGGACTAACATCCAGACCCAGTTTCTTAAATTCCTTTTGCAAAACGTTATCCTCTATATATTGGTTCCATACCTGCTCCTGTATATTCTGCTGCATCATTTCATTTACAGGATACCCACTTGCGCGGTATTGGTCCTCCATCATTTTCTTCTTTTTTTCAAACTCTATATAATCAACCTTTTCGCCGTTAATTGTACCCACGTTTGTAGAGTTGCCGCTAAACATTCCACGACCCCTGCCGCCTACAAAAGCATCCATCAATAAAAAACCAATTAAGCTCAGTGCTATGACTCCAAATACAAGCCATGCTGCTCTTTCCCTTATATTTTGAATGATCGACATATTACTATTTTAAATACCGTTTTGAATACTATTAAAAAAGGATGGCAAAAATAGGGTAAAAAAGTTTACTAACAAATTGTGGAAAACTAACCAAATGCTCTATCTATAAAGGATTTAAGAACTTTGACAATTCTACCATACCCCTTTCTCCGGTTTGCTTGGAGCTTTGTCATGTTTCTTATAAATATATTTTCCTCTAGTGTAAAATGGTAATTGAATTTATATTATTAATAGACAATTCTAATAAAGGGTGAATTACGGAGATAATTCCAACTCTATACGTGAAACATGAATTAACATACACTGGTTAATAAGTACAAATAACTGTGGATAAGCCAGTTTACATTCCCCTTTTATTGGGTGTAATTGGAAAATAACTTGGTGACTGATTCAAACCCTATATTTAATTCTTTATAAATTAACAGTTATTCTTTTTATCCGCATCATCAAAACATCATAATTTTTTCCCGATACTTATTTAATCCACCGATGTGGAGAAGCCCATGAAAGATAGAACCTATTGAACTTATTATTTGTTAATTACTTGTGGGCTACTGTGGATAAACTCTATTATTTGACAAATCCTATATTTCAAATTTTTTATTTTCCACTAATTCACAGTCCTAATAGTAATAGCTATTTTTATACTTTAAAGAAACATATTATTAAATACTATGGCAGTTATTAACAATAAGATCGCTTTTGAAAATATTGAAAGAGCTGGTTACCTGGATATTGATGTGGACCCAACACTTGACTTATTTTTTGAAATAGAAAAATTAAAGAAAGAAAAAAATGCTGTTATTTTAGCTCACTATTACCAGGAACCGGATATTCAGGACGTTGCAGATTATATTGGAGATAGCCTGGGACTTGCGCAACAAGCGCAAATGACTACTGCGGATATCATAGTATTTGCCGGCGTGCACTTTATGGCTGAAACGGCAAAGATTCTAAATCCTTCCAGGAAAGTACTCCTTCCTGATCTAAAGGCGGGATGTTCTTTATCAGATTCAGCGCCACCCGCCCTTTTTAAGATATTCAGGGACAAATTTCCGGAGCACCTGGTCATCTCTTATATAAATTGTTCAGCCGGTATTAAGGCACTCAGCGATATTATCTGTACTTCTTCCAATGCTCAAAAAATTGTGGAGAGTTTGCCGGTTGACCAACCCATCATATTTGCTCCAGATAAGAACCTTGGGGCTTACATCAACAAGCAAACAGGCAGAAACATGGTTTTGTGGAACGGTGCATGTATGGTCCATGAAATATTTAGTCTTGAAAAAATTAACAGGTTAAAGGTAAGACATCCAAATGCTAAAGTAATTGCACATCCTGAATGCGAGGAGGCAGTATTGCGTGCGTCTGATTTTATTGGATCAACTACCCAATTATTAAAATATACCGAAAAAAGTGATTCCAATGAATTTATAGTTGTTACCGAAACCGGAATTCTGCACCAGATGCAAAAAAATTCTCCATATAAAACGTTTATTCCAGCCCCGCCAAATAATGGCTGCGCGTGTAATGATTGCCCACATATGAAATTAAATACTTTGGAAAAGATATACCTCTGCCTGGAGTACGAACAACCTGAGCTTCTTATGGATGAAGAAATAAGGAAGGCTGCGAAAAAGCCAATAGACAGGATGCTAGAAATCAGTGCCCGGTATGGTTTATAAGTGGGATAACCGTAAATCGATGCAATTGTTGGATCTTCTGACAAACTTATTAATTGGTGAAGCGGAATTTACAACAGAGGTGCTAATTGATAATGGTTTATCTTTATACCAATAAACACACTATCACAAAGAACTAATGGACAAACAGATTAATTCAAAGGCCTTTCGTATTTGGATCGCGGATGATGATTTTGATGACTTTCAAATAATAAAAAAAACATTTCACGACAATAAACAGAATGTTCAATTGTCACATATAGAAGACGGTCAGTACCTCATTGATATCCTAAAAGCTCAAAGTAAAAACACTAAGTTTGGAGAACTCCCTAACCTTATTTTATTGGACCTAAATATGCCACGGAAAGATGGAATAGAAGTGTTGAAGGAAATAAAGGAAAATAAGATTTTGTGTAAAATACCCGTTATCATATTTACCACATCAAAGTCGCTTAAAGATGTCGAAAAGGCTTATGAGTTAGGCGCCAGCTGTTATGTTTCAAAGCCGCAAACCAGTGATGAATGGATTAACACTTTAGGAAATCTTGGTCGATTTTGGATAGAATGTGTTAAAGTTGCCATTTAAGAACCATTAATAAGGCTTTTTTTACTATTTTTAGACGATTGCTTCACATAACAGTGATATGATTATTATTTATATAGCCTCTTTTGTTGGTTGATGCAGGCTTTTTTAGTTTATTAGCTTTTTACGGGTTTGCTGGCCTCAGCAAATTGGCGTCTGTTTCATACAGCGTTGTTTTATCATATCTACTTGCTATAAGAATGATTTAATGGAATTATTGGTGAAAAGTCCAGAATGGGATTGTTGCTGGTATTTAGCCAAATGAAATAAAATTGTTGTGGAAATTTTTGCCCATAACTCCTTTTAAAGTAGGGTTCCTTCCGAAACTTCCGTTGTGGGTATAAATGGTATATAAATAGTATATATATAGATACGGTATTGGTAATATATAAAAAATATAATTATAAGAATCATGAGAGAACTCGACCTTGTTTGCTTTTCACATTTGCGATGGAATTTTGTTTTCCAAAGACCACAGCACTTATTAACACGTTTTTCGAGAGACAGCAGGGTATTTTATGTGGAAGAGCCTGTTTATGGTGCTGATCATGATTATAATATTATAACACAGGCTTTGGATAACCTTTGGACGGTGGTTCCGCAATTAAAAGATGAAGGTTCGGACCAGGAAAGAGTTTTTAGGCAGGAAAGTCTTCTAAAAAGGTTTTTTAAGGAGAAAAACATAGCAAGATACATTTTCTGGTATTATACGCCGATGTCGCTCGAAATTTCACAATCATTTTCTCCTGAAATGATTATTTATGATTGCATGGATGAACTTTCAGCTTTCAAATTTGCCCCGGCCAGTTTGAAAGAAAATGAAGAAAAATTATTTAAAAATGCAGATCTCGTTTTTACCGGAGGACATAGTTTATTTGAGGCAAAAAAACACAGGCATAGTCAAATATATCCATTTCCAAGTAGTATTGATAAGGAGCATTTTACCAAGGCCAGGCTTGACATGCATGAACCTGAGGATCAACGTTTAATACCCCACCCGCGAATAGGCTTTTATGGGGTAATTGATGAAAGGATGGATACTGATCTTATTGCCAAAGTAGCTAGAGAAAAGCCTGAATGGCATTTTGTGATGATAGGCCCGGTTGTTAAAATTGATAACAACAGCTTACCCAGATTAAGTAATATCCATTACCTCGGAGGTAAATCTTATAGTGAGCTTCCTGAATACCTGGCGGGTTGGGACATAGCAATAATTCCCTTTGCTTTAAATGAGTCCACAAAGTTTATTAGCCCTACTAAAACCCCAGAATATCTGGCTGCAGGGAAGCCCGTAATATCTTCTTCAATTAGGGATGTGGTTAAGCCTTATGGTGAGAACAAGCTGGTACATATTGCAGATACGCCAGAAGATTTTATTTCAGCAGCAGAAAAGGAGTTAAAAATTAAGGATCAGAAACCATGGTTGACGGCAGTTGATGCGTTCCTAGGCGAAAATTCATGGGATCATACATGGAACGAGATGATGAATCTCATTATCAATGTGTTAGAGGAAAAAAAGCAGAAAAAAAAATTTAATAATTTAAATCGAAAGGAGAACATCTATGTTTGATTATCTAATTGTGGGCGCCGGTTTTGCCGGTTGCGTATTAGCGGAAAGATTGGCATCAAGGGCCGGGAAAAAAGTGTTGCTAATCGATAAAAGAAATCATATTGGCGGTAATGCTTATGATTTTTATAATAAAGATGGCATCCTTATACATAAATACGGACCACATATTTTTCATACCAATTCAAAAGAGGTATTTGACTATTTAGGCCAGTATACTAATTGGAGACCTTATGAGCACCGGGTTTTGGCGAGTGTTGATGGTCAATTGGTTCCAATTCCAATTAATTTGAATACTATTAACAAGCTATATGGTTTAAATCTATGCTCCGAACAGGTAGAAGATTTTTTTAATGCAAGAGCCGAAAAAATTGAAAGGGTTAAAACGTCGGAAGATGTTGTTGTTAGCAAGGTTGGGAGAGAGTTATATGAGAAATTTTTCAAAGGTTACACAAAGAAGCAATGGGATCTTGATCCTTCTGAACTGGATGCCTCAGTAACCGCCAGGGTGCCTACCCGGACGAATAAAGATGATAGGTATTTTACAGATACATACCAGGCAATGCCGGCCGAAGGGTACACAAAGATGTTTGAGAAGATGCTGAATCATCCTGGTATAAAAGTGATGTTGCAAACTGATTATAAAGAGGTTATAGACTCCGTTCCTTATAAGCAAATGATTTATACAGGGCCGGTGGATAGTTATTTTGATTACTGTTACGGCAAGTTGCCTTATCGTTCCCTGGAGTTTAAATTTGAAACGATAGAATCAGAGACGTTTCAGCCCACAGGTACAGTAAATTATCCTAATGAACAGGCTTATACAAGGATTACTGATTTTAAATACCTTACAGGGCAGAAGCATCCAAAAACAACTGTAGTATATGAGTTTCCGAAAGCAGAGGGAGACCCTTATTACCCTATTCCACGTCCAGAAAATGCGGAAATATATAGAAAGTATCAACAGCTGGCTGCTCAAATGGAAAACACTTTTTTTGTAGGAAGGCTAGCTACTTACAAGTATTATAATATGGACCAGGTTGTGGCACAGGCTCTTACATTGTATAAGAAACTTGTTGTTAGCAGGGTTCAGGAGTCAGGGACTTATATTACCGGTAATACAACGTCTCTGCCGGTTTTGAAGGCAACTAATGGCGTGGCAAAACCAACGAATGGATTAAATGGTATAGTATCCTAAGTCGATATAGTCATAATGCAAAAACCCACCTTGAGAGAGATGGGTTTTTGCATTTGTAAAGTCTTTATTTTTAATTTTATGATCATTTTTGCCGTAAGTGATTTATAATCAGAGTGTTATATTTACCTTCCCATATAAACCAACAATATTTGAACATCGGTTGGGTTTACGCCGCTTATCCTACTGGCCTGGCCAAGTGTTCTTGGTTTTATTTTCTTGAACTTTTGGAGAGCCTCATTTGAAATGGCGCTAATTTTATCATAATTGAAATTTTCCGGGATCAACAGGTTTTCTAACTGTCCCATTCTTTCAACCAGCTCCTTCTCTTTATTAATATAGATTTCATATTTAATTTGAATTTCAGCTTGCTCCAGTATCTCGTTACTGAATTCTTTTAACAGCTCCCCCAATGGCGATATTCCCTTCATCATTGATAAGATATCAACGTTTGGGCGAAGTAGTAATTGTATGGCTCGTTGTTTTTGTGATAGAGGTGCAGAGTCTTTCGATAGAAGATAATCAAAGGAATTTTCCGGATCAGCTGAAAACACGGATAAGATTTTATTTACTCTTTCTACTCCGGATTTTTTGGATAATACTTTTTGCATTCTTTCCTGAGAGGCTAATCCGATGCGAAAACTCATTTCTGTAAGACGAAGATCAGCGTTGTCCTGCCGTAATAATGTTCTAAACTCAGCCCTTGATGTAAACATTCTGTATGGCTCTTCCGTGCCTTTGCTGATTAGATCATCAATTAATACTCCGATGTAGGCTTCGCTGCGTTTAAGTATAAAAGGATCTAGATTTTGTGTGCGTTGATGGGCATTTATTCCTGCGATTAAACCCTGGCATGCGGCTTCTTCGTAACCAGTTGTTCCATTAATCTGCCCAGCAAAGAATAAGTTTTCAACAAGTTTAGTTTCCAGAGAATAATTCAGTTGAGTGGGTGGGAAGAAATCGTATTCGATAGCATAACCGGGTCTAAAAAACCGACAGTTTTCGAAACCAGCGACATATCTCAGTGCTTCATACTGTACTTCTTCTGGTAAAGAGGTCGAGAATCCGTTGACGTATATTTCAACGGTGTTCCAACCTTCGGGTTCTACAAATAGCTGATGCCGGTCTCGTTGGGCGAAACGATTTATTTTATCTTCGATACTTGGGCAATAGCGCGGGCCAACACCTTCGATTCTTCCCTGGAACATTGGGCTTCGGTCAAAACCGGTTTTAAGGATGTCATGTACCTTTTGATTAGTATAAGTTATCCAACAGCTTTTTTGTTTGACTGGCTTTTTGGTGTTTTGATATGAGAAGCCAACTATATCTTCATCACCAGTTTGTTCCTCCATTTTGCTATAATCAAGACTTCTTCCGTCGACACGGGGCGGCGTGCCTGTTTTAAGCCGGTCTCTTTCAAAGCCAAGGGCCACTAATTGTTCGGTAATACCTGTAGATGCCTTTTCTGCTACGCGGCCACCCCCGAATTTTTTTTCACCAATATGAATAACACCATTGAGAAAAGTGCCGCTCGTAATTACAACAGAGTTGGCGTAAATATGATTTCCTAATCCGGTTATTACGCCTTTAGCAACATTATTATTGATAATTAGGGAGCTTACGGTATCCTGGTAAAAGTCAATATTTGGAGTTGCTTCAAGCATCTCGCGCCATGTTGAAGAGAAGAGCACTCTATCATTTTGTGTGCGTGGGCTCCACATCGCAGGGCCTTTTGATCTGTTCAACATTCTAAATTGAATCATGCTGGAGTCGCTTACTATACCCGAGTAGCCGCCCAGCGCGTCTATTTCCCGTATGATTTGACCTTTAGCGATGCCCCCCATTGCTGGATTGCAGCTCATTTGCGCTATGGTTTGCAAATTCATAGTAACCAGCAGAACTTTTGAGCCAAGATTAGCTGCAGCGGCCGCCGCTTCACATCCCGCATGGCCGGCACCTACTACTATAACATCATATTTTGGAAACATTAAGATTGTTTTTACAGGGCAAAGCTACAAACTTATACATGGAGCGGGTCAACAAAATTGTTTCACGTGGAACAAAGGTTGAGCAGGCGAGCCTAATATTTAATTAAAAAAATTTTCTAAATTTACGGCATGTTCCACGTGGAACAAATGGAGGGGACGTTATGTCAGAATTTATTTAAATATAAATCCTCCCTTTCTCTCATCAGAACCCTTTCTTTCCTTGTTTTATCCTTATACCCACACAAATGAAGTGCGCCATGATAAATGACCCGGAGTAATTCGCGACGAAAGCTTTCATGGAGTAAGTTGGAATTGTCTAATACCCGGTCTATGCTTATGTAAATCTCCCCGATTATAGGTTCGTCTTCTTCCGCAAGATTAAATGTGATGATATCTGTATAATAATCATGCTTAAGAAAGTCTTTGTTTATCTCAAGAAGATAAACATCAGAACAGAAAATATACGTGATCGATCGGAACTCTTTATTTTCTGATTTAAATAGTTTACCTATTTGTTCCTTAACAGATTTTCTATGACGGAATGAAAAGGGAACTACTAAATAATGAAAACTAATCTTCTGCATCTGTTTATTTCCTATCATTTCCAAAAATCGTAAAACATACTGAGTAATGAAAGGTAGTTTTGAAGGCAATATTTAAAAGCGTCTTTTATCTAATTAAATGAGAAACAAAGAAATTACACATGAAAAGGTTATCTGAGGTAAGAATAGGCTCATCAGCGGTAATAATTTCTTTTGAACAAAATGATATATTTTTAAAGCTAATGGAAATGGGATGCGTGCCGGGTGAAATTGTGACAGTAGACCAGGTTGCCCCGTTGGGCGATCCAATTGCCATTTCAGTTTCGGGTTATAATCTAAGTCTAAGGCTTGATGAAGCACAAAATATTTTTGTAGAAGAAATTTTACGATCAAACCATTCATAGCAAAATACTTCATGAATATAGGTTTATATTTTGGGTCATTCAATCCTATTCATATTGGTCACTGTATTATTGCAAATCATGTAATAAATAACACTGCCCTTGAACAGGTATGGTTTGTTGTTTCTCCACATAACCCGTTAAAAGTCTCCACAACTTTATTGAATGAATACCATCGGTTATATCTCGTACAATTGGCCATAGAAGGCGAATCATCGCTGCGAGCCAGCGATATTGAATTTCAGTTACCAAGACCATCCTACACAATAGACACACTTACTTACCTGGAAGAAAAATACCCGGCAAATGATTTTTCAGTTATTATGGGAAGTGATAGTTTTCAAAATTTAAAAAAGTGGAAGAATCACGAATTCCTGGTGGCTCGCTATAAATTAATTGTCTACCTGCGTCCCGGCTTTGAAGTGACAAAACTAACCGTTGGAACTACATTGCTCGATTCCCCTCTTCTTCAAATTTCGTCTACCCATATACGTGAGAACATTCGCAAAAATAAATCAATAAGGTTCCTTGTACCCGATAAAGTAAAAGAAGAAATAGAACGTAATGGCTATTACAGATAACAGCAGCAATTACAGACTCAAAAGCATGCAAATTGAACGTAAGCTTTCTGAATATTCGATTCTGAATTATAAGAATTCTTCCTGTATTTTTTTGGGTAATGATCGCACTATGAGCAGGTAGGAATTGTCAATCATCTCTTTGATAAGCTTATTGGTTATGTCAGCGCCTACAGTAACCGTGTTCCATAATTTCTTATTCATGTGATAACCGGGTTGTATGGACTCATACTGTTCTCTTAACTCAATTGCCTGATCCGGGTCGCATTTAGCATTAAAGCTTACGGGCATTTGGTTCAGTGAAAGCAATAAAAAGATCTTTCCTTTAACCTTGAAAACAAGCGTATCATTACCAAAAGGAAAGCTTTCTGTAGTTGACTTTTTTTTCAGGCAATATTCCCTGATTGATTCGGCATCCATATTTTAAATTTACCAACTAATAATATCTTTAAAAACTTTTTCAAGGAAAGGTAAATAAACACCGTCTAAAAGTTTTCAACGACACTTTATAATAATATAAGTGTTCCACTATTGATGCGCTGATAAGATAGACAAAAGTCATTGAATTTATTGTATGTATATTCAGGAAAGAGAAACAAAAATGAAACCCGTTAACCTTCATAAAAATCAAGCTGACTACTGATGATATTGGTTCGTCATATCCCATTTTTAAAAGCAGTTTTTCTACACAGCATAACGGCCTTTGGCGGTCCCCAGGGTCATTTTGGAATGATGTTAAAAACTTTTGTCAAACAACGCAGGGATATAACTGAAGAAGAATTGCTTGACTATAATGCGTTTTGTAATCTTATGCCTGGAGCTTCCTCTACTCAAATACTCACCCTGATTGGTTTTAAAAGAGGTGGAGTTTGGCTAGCCGTACTCACATTGCTAATATGGATTCTCCCCGCTAGTATTTTAATGGGCGCGTTTTCCTTTTTGATCGAAATTATTGAGCAAAAAACGATCAAAACGGATGTTTTTAAATTTATTCAGCCTATGGCAGTGGGTTTTTTGGTATACGCGGCACTAAGAGCTTTCAAGCTATCTATAAAAAATCCGATCACACAAATTATAATGCTTGTAACCCTTGTTTTTTCTTACTTATTTTTTAGAGCACCCTGGATTTTTCCTTTATTGATGCTGATAGGAGGTTTTGTCACAAACCTCAGCAGTAAACGTATTCCTCAAATAGAAGCCAAGCCCCGAAAAATAAAATGGGGAAATATCTGGTTATTTGCCAGCATATTTATAATTGCTGGTTTGCTTAGTGAAATGGCCCGTAAACATGATTGGCCAAACCGAAGACCGCTAAACTTATTCGAGAACACGTATCGTTTTGGAAGCCTGGTATTTGGTGGTGGCCAGGTATTAATACCGCTCATGTACGAACAGTTTGTGGTAAGACCAGAATCTCAAAGAGTTGTAGAGAAAAATCCGAACGTTGTTAAAATTAATAGAAATGACTTTTATACGGGGGCCGGTGTTGTGCGGGCAATACCGGGACCGGTATTTTCGATAGCCTCTTTTATGGGAGGAATGGCCATGAAAGACTGGGGAACCACTATGCAGCTTTTGGGATGTGCCATTGGATCCATCGCTATTTTTTTACCAAGTGCCTTACTAATACTTTTTTTCTTTCCTATCTGGCACAACATGAAAAAATATGCTGCGGTATACCGAGCCCTCGAAGGCATAAATGCAGTGGTAGTAGGAATTATGTTTGCTGGTACTTTCTATATGATGAAAGACATTTCAATAGTTGAATTTAGAACGGCAAGTTTGCTAAATATTGCTGTTATTGCTGGTACCTGGGCATTTATTTCTTTCACTAGACTTCCATCGCCTTTGATTGTCTTTATTTGTTTACTGCTTGGATGGGTCTTCTGAGGATTTACGGAAAAAACCGCCATCATGCAACAAAGAATTACCTCAGCCTTTAATTCCCTTTTTGCAGCAGCTTCGTAACTTACAGCCTATTTCCAGTGGTATCCCTTTCACATAAGTTCTTTAGATTGATTAATGCGCTCCTGAACCGACCGATTATCTTTTTAGCGAACATCCGGCCAAGTACTCTCGCAAAAAGAATGGATAATTTTCCGTTATTCTGTAAAATAACTTTGGTTTCTCCATCACCCCATTCTTCGAAGAACCAGTTGTCGCTGGTTTTCAACTTCCAGGAAAGAATATTTAGGTCGAAATGCACGTGTCTATCGTCTATTGCCCGTATAGTAATAATTCCTTTTACCACTCCTTTATTTTTCCAACTGCAGGAATGCCCTGTCATTTTTGGAGGACCGCTAACCTCCACTTCACATTTAGTTTCTACTATTTTTAAGGGGCTCCATTGAGGATAGAAATTAAGGTCGGCCACCGTATCTCTCACTTCTGCCAATGTTTTTCTGATAATAACAGCCTGCTCCATATTATAAAAGTGCGGAAGCTTTGCAACAATAAAGAGGGCTATCGCAAAAAGAACTAATAAAATGTAAAAGGCAGCCATGAACCAGGGTTTTGATAAATAAAATACGCAACCATCTAACAAGATGCAAACAATACTTTTTACAGTTAAAGCCAGCTTGTCTTTTCCTTAAGACCTAATTGGAATAAAAAAACCCTCCTTGATGGGAGGGTTTTTATGTGCAATAAATCAATTATTATTCTGCTTCTGCCACTACCTCCCGTACTTCCGGAATCATCCTTTTCATCATTCCTTCAATGCCCGCTTTTAGCGTGATCATGGACGATGGACAACCTGAACAGGATCCCTGTAACATCAAATTAACCACCCCGTCATTATAACTTTTAAATTGAATGGCACCACCATCCATTTCTACAGCAGGTTTTACATAGTTTTCAAGCAATTCCTTTATGCGTTTAACAACATCATCGTCATCAACATCAATAGCATTACCATCTGTCTGGAAAACGGTTATTTCATCTTCATTCACTACTTCTTTACCTTCTTCCAAATATTCTTTCAAAAACTGCCTGATGGCAGGAATAACATCCTGCCAATCTGTATCTATAGTTTTAGTGAGGGTAACAAAATTGCTGGCAATAAAAACACTTTTTATAAAAGGAAAACCAAATAATTCGTTGGCCAACGGGGATGGCTTTGCGCTTTCAACATCGGGAAAATCAATACTTTTTCCGGGATACAATAATTTATTGGCAACAAACTTCATTGTCTCCGGATTAGGAGTCATTTCAGTATATATGCTTATAACGGGATTACCTGTCTTTATCATAGCTCAACTTTATTTTTACAAAAATAACAATTTTAGATGGCAGCTTGTTATAAAATTTAGAAAGAAAACCTTTAATGATCATTGTTCTTAACCCGGGACTGCTTGAATTTCCGGCTCAATATATAATTCAGCAAATGAGCTACCAGTATACTTATAACTGCGGGAATTAAAAACCATAACTGCCAGGTATGCCAGGCTTGCCTGGCACAAAGCAATAAAATACCGTTACTGAAAATAAAAATTGGCAAAACATTATGATGATGTTTCTGGAAACCATGGATTAATGCCAGGCATCCAATCTGGCAGGCCAAAAAGATCATGAAAATTTCAAATCGAATATTTTCGATAATGTTCACACTAAAAATCGGAAGACTGGAAAGCAATAAAGGTAAAATAGCACAATGTTTATCGCAGGCCAGCGATGTTGTTATACCCGGTGCATCCCAATTAATTTTGTATTTCATATGAATAAATCAAAAATACATAATTTGCAACAAAGTTGCAAACGGTTTTCGCGACCAAGTAAAATGGTTAAAAGGGTGGTTTGATAGTAACTTTACAAAATAAAAGACTTTATGACGAAAAGACGAAGCTTCTATATCTTGTTTTTTTCTCTTTTGATAATTGTTTTTCTTATTGTATTAACCCGAATGATCCCTGGTTTTGGTGATGTGAAGTTGCCCGTGCTAAGTTATGTACAGCCATTTAGCTTTACAGACCAGGAAGGAAACCGTATCAGTGAAAAAGATGTATCGGGTAAAGTATATGTAGCTGAATATTTTTTTACTACCTGTAAAGGAATTTGCCCTAAAATGAACACAAACATGAAAAAAATATACACAGTATACAATAAAGAAAAGAATTTTCTCATTATGTCTCATACAGTGGATCCTGATGTTGATAAAGTAGGTAGATTAAAAAGATATGCAGATTCTTTAGGTATCAGTTCACAAAACTGGCATTTACTAACAGGCAGAAAAGATAGTTTATATTATGCGGCACGGGTAAGTTATTTGCTGGATGATCCCCAAAATAATAATGAGAAAATCGAGGAGCAATTCCTTCATACACAGTTTTTTGCTTTGGTTGACAAAAAAGGAAGGGTAAGAAAAATCTACGATGGTCTTAAAAAAGATGATATTTCGCAATTGACCAAAGATATTAGCAAGCTGTTGCAGGAAGAAGTCACCAATACGAATTTATGATTACTGAATTAACAATCTGTTTTTTGGAATGTTAGTAGTATACAGATGGATAAAGAGATAAATCATATTTTAAAACGTAACCAGTTAAGCGTTACTGAAAGTCGCACAAGAATTTTGGAATTATTTCTGTCCTTAAACGGGGCGTTGGCTCATGGGGACATAGAAAAAAAAGCAGGTGAGAAGTTCGACAGGGTAACGGTATATCGAACCTTACAGTCTTTCCTTGACAAGGGAATAATACATAGTATTCCTACTGCAGATAATTCAATTCGATATGCTTTGTGTAAAGACAATTGTTCCGAAGGTCATCATCATGATAATCACATTCATTTTGTATGTAAAATTTGCGGTACTACCACCTGCCTCGACGAAGTGCATATACCTGCGGTGAAGTTGCCTGGAGGTTTTAAAATGCAGCAGATCGAAATGGTAGTTAGCGGTATGTGTAAGGACTGTAATAAAAAGTAAGTATAACGTTCAATGTTTCCATCAAGTCGTTACGCTTCTGATGGACAGCGGTAATGCGGGAGCGGCCTTTATTCGTACCAAACAAGGATAAAAAATAAAGCCCCGATGTAGACACACCGGGACTTTTGGTTAAGGCTCTGATTAGTAGCTATATTAAATATCTTATATTAGAGGTACAAATATACTACCTGCATATTACACTTACAACAAAAGGATATACCCTTTTAGTGTTATTCTGAAATTGCCAGGATATTTTCCAACTCTTTCTGTACAAAAAGCATCAGGATTTCTATATGGCTGGCCGAAAGATCAAGTTTCAGGCCGGCGGCTTCATATAATTCTGGTAACGTTCGCGTGCCACCCAGCGACAATGCCCGGGTATAGTTGTCCAAAGCCGATTCTTTATTTTCCTTGAACTGTTTCCACATACCTATCGCTCCCAGTTGAGCAATTCCATACTCTATATAATAAAAAGGTACCTCAAACAAGTGTAGTTGGCGCTGCCAGGAAAAACGTCGAAATTCATCCAGTCCGCTCCAGTCAATTGAGGCGGAACTAAATTCTGTTAATATTTCCATCCATTTATCACCCCGTTCTTCTAAAGAATGGGCAGGGTTTTCATAGACCCAATGCTGGAATTTATCTATAATAGCAATCCAGGGAAAAATAGTAATTACCCGTTCCAGTTGGTGTTCTTTGGCTCTTTGGAGTTCTTCGTCTTTCGTAAAAAAGGTATTCCAATAATCCATACTAAACAATTCCATAGCCATGCTGGCAACCTCGGCTATCTCCATTGGATAATCCTTGAAGGAGCTTAATTCAAGAGGATGAGCTAAAAAAGAATGAACCGCATGGCCCCCTTCATGTACCATGGTTGTTACATCATGCATTTGTCCAGCAGCATTCATGAAAATAAAAGGAGCGCCGCTTTCTGCCAATGGGCAATTATAGCCGCCGGGCGCTTTTCCTTTCCTGCTTTCCAGGTCAAGATGCCCGATTGCTTTCATTTTTTTCAAACATTCCCCAAAAAAAGGGCGTAATTGTTTAAAACAATCTATTGATTTTTCGATTAATTCGTCGCTATTCTTAAATGGATTTAGCGGCGTTATCCCTTCGGCCTCCGCCTCAACATCCCAGGGGCGTAATGTTTCCAGGTTTAGTTTTTTTCGCTTGTTTTCATAAATAATATCTACTAACGGCAGAACGTGCTTCTTAACGGCATCGTGAAATTGAAAACAATCCTCCTTTGAATAATCAAATCTTCCCATTTCCACGAACTTATAATCACGATAGTTCTTGAAATCCGCGTTTTGAGCTACCTGGTGTCGCTTTTGAATTAATTGTGAATACATTTCATTAAGCACTTCCTTATCCTTTAATCTTCTTTCCTGGATCTTCATATAGACCTCCTCGCGAAGCGCCCGGTCATGACTTTCGAGGAATTTGGCAGCTTGCTGTAAAGTATACTCCTGTCCTTTTACATCTATTGTCATTTTCCCGGAAATAACCCCGTATTGCTGAGCCAAAACACTCAATTCGGATTGAAGCGGTATGTTTTTTTCCCTAAACAATTCAATGTTCTTTTTTACGGATCGCAGATAAGTAAAATATTTTTTCTGATCCAATTCCGAAGTGAACGGAGATTCTATCAATTTCTTATTCAACTTATCGGCATAAGGTTGAATATAAGGTTGAATTTGCATTACAAAGAAGGTAAAAGCCTCTTCCAATGCTTTGTTTTCGGTATCGCAAGTCATTTTGATCTGTCTCCAGCAGGCATCTTCGCTCACAACGGCTTCTAATTCACTACTGTCTTTCAACCATTGTTCCAGATCTTCCCGGGAATTAATTTCCCTATCCAATAAATTTTTAAAAAAGGGCTCAAGCTGCTCCCAATCTGATAACCTGAATTCGCTGGGCATAAAATGCCTTTTGAGTTTTTCAATATCTGCACTATAATTCATAATCGCTTATGTTCAAAAAATAACTAATAGTTTATGTTTCGGTAGTGATAGGACTATTTTTCCTTATCTGCTTTTACCGGCTCCGTTGATTCATCTGCTTTTTCGTCTTCTTTTACCACATCCTCATCCGCTGTTTCATTAGCCTCTGGTTCGGGCACTTTGAATTCAACCTTGCCCTGAAGCAAATCATACCATTTGATCATTTTCTTCATGTCACTGATATATACTCTTTCAAAATCCATATCAGGATAAACAATTTGAAAATAAATTTTTACAGCCTTGCTGTCTTTTGTGTCAGGCACCTTCTCCGTATGCTGTTCCATGGCTTTGAACAAATCTGCCAGGTTAATATTTTCTTTCACAGTATACACTTCGATACTTTCCAGGTGCGAGAAATTATGTACCCGGCTAGCCACAAATTTGGTACTGTTATCATCCAGTGAACGAACGATTGCGCCATCAGTTTTACTGTTCAGCAGTTCATACAGTCCCGTGAGGCCGGTGATGGCAACGATTTTATTATATTCCATACTTGATCAACATTTAAAGGATGTGCAAGATAACCCACAGAATTGGATTGATTTTACACTTTATTTCATTTTTAATTGAAAGATAGAAATTGAGGTGAATATTTAACAATGGATATAACTCAATAACCTGTTTTCTATAAAATAATTGAGCTATTTTCCTGGGTATAAAAATATATCCAAAAAACACTGTTTCCAAACTGCAAACTTAAATTCGTGTTAATTGTAAAATTAAATAAACAGTTTAAATTTCTAAAAATGATAGATTCAATAATCAGGCAACGCAGAACAATTAAGCCGGCACAGATGAACGGTAAGGTAATTCAAGATGAGTTAATCGATGTTTTATTAGAACTTGCCAATTGGGCGCCAACCCATGGAAGAACGGAACCTTGGAGATTTATCGTTTACGCCAATGAAAAAGCGCGTGCATTTTGCGAAGATCATGCTAAATTATACAAGAATAACACCGCAACGGACAAGTATAAGGATGTTACGTATGAAAAGCTGCTTCATGCCTCCGATGGTGCATCACACGTGGTTGTGGCATATATGAAAAGAGGAAATAATCCAAATATACCAGAGATCGAAGAAGTAGTCGCTACAAGCGCTGCCATTCAAAATTTACTGTTAGCTTCAGAAGCGCATGGTGTTGCCGTATTTTGGAGTACTTCCGGAATGGTTCATCATGAAATTTTAAAAGACTACCTTGAATTAAGGCAGGAAGATATTGTTTTGGGATTTCTGTTTCTTGGATTTACAGATGATCCTGCAAAAGAGGGAAAAAGATTAATTCCCATGTCTGAAAAGGTAAAATGGATTAAATAAAGTTTTAGATCGGTCTAAACGAGGTAATGATCTCGCAACTCAATTTAAAAGTTGCATTGCCTTTGGTAAATATATTCCAGGATAATTACTCACCATCCAAAACGCATCGTACACAAAGAGTTCGCAGGAGGAGTAGGATTCGCCAAAGTAATCATGTTTCAAACGTAGTTTTATCAGTAATTACAAATTGTAGGTTGAAATAGATCTTGTTAGCTCTTATTATTAACGTTTTTATGTAATATCGCTTGAGCGGCCAAAATTACTTCCCTTGAATGAATGGATATTAATTGAACAACTGAAGCAAAAAGACGAATCTGCTTTCAAAACAATTGTAGAGACCTGGCAGGATATGGTCTTTAACACTGTTTTGGGGATTGTGCAGAATTCGGAAGATGCCGAAGATGTTTCACAGGAGGTGTTTGTTCAGGTATATGAGTCGATCCATTCTTTTAAAGGAGAATCCAAATTTTCCACATGGCTTTACCGGATAGCGATTACTAAATCGATGGATCATATAAGAAAAAAGAAACGTAAAAAAAGGTTTGCCTTTATTCAAAGCCTTTTTGGCGTGAATAACGAGGTGTTGCAGGATCCGCCCGACTTCCATCATCCTGGTGTAAGTCTGGACAATAAAGAAAGAGCTGCCGTTTTATTTAAAGCCATTGATACATTGCCGGAAAACCAGAAAACAGCCTTTACCTTACATAAAGTGGAAGGATTAAGTTACCAGGAAGTTAGCTTGGTTATGAAATTGTCATTATCTTCCGTGGAATCTTTATTACATAGGGCAAAAAACAATCTAAAAAGGAACCTGGAAAATTATTACGGTAATTATGATCGATAACACAAGTTTAAATATTTTTTCACGTCCTATTATTGTGCTATGAATAAGAAAAGTGATATTCAAAACAAGGTAGAGGCTACCTTAAACAGCCTTCAGGGTATTACATCTGCTACATCCGGACCGTTCTTTTTTACCCGTGTTCAGGCAAGGATGAGAAAAGTGGAAAGAAACGTTTGGGAAAAGATCAGTGCATATATCGCCCGGCCGACTGTTGCTTTTGCTATGGTCGGCTTTGTACTGCTAATGAATACCATAGCCGTTTTTCAACATACAAAAACGGCTAACCTCGCTTCGGATCAATTAGATCAATCTGTTTACGAAGAATTCAACGTGGCGGCGAATACTTTTTATGATTATGAAATTAAGGAGCCTTGATGCGTAAAGTTTTAAATAACAAAGTGCTCCTTTTTATCGTCGCCATCTTGTTATTGGCCAATATTGCTATGCTTTTTTATTTTCTTTGGATGAGGGAGCCCGAAAGAAAAAATACCCGGGGAGACCGGCAAAAGTCGCCCATGACTGAATTTCTTCAAGTGGAAATCGGTTTCAATACTGAACAATTGGCAGCATTCGAAAAAACACGCCAACAGCACCGCCAGAAAATGAAACCCTTATTTGAAGACATAAAAACGGCAAAAGTGCAGTTTTATGGGTTTCTGACCGATCCATCCATAAATGATTCCACCATAAATGCTGCAGCCTTACAGATAGGAGAGAAGCAGAAACTACTGGATATGCAAACCTTTCATAATTTCAGAGAAATCAGGAGCTTATGTACTCCAGAACAACAGCCCAGATATGATTCACTTATTGTAAATGAAATAAGTAAGATGTGGTTTCCTTCCTGGAAAGGGAGCGGCCGCCAGGAAAAAAATAGCCCCAAGCCGAAACACTAACGAGTTATAATAAATTAATCAAGGGTTATATCTGACCTATTTACTTAACACTAAAACGAAAAAAATGAAAATTAAATTTGGTTTATTATGTATGGCAATGTTTGCTACCGTAGTTATAGTAAATGCCCAGGGAGGCGGAGGAATGAGGCGCACACCAGAAGAACGTTCAAAAAGGGTAGTTGACACTATTACAACGGTATTGAAACTAGACCAGGCACAACAAACCTCGGCCCAGACTGCTTTTATCGATTATTATAAGGAAAGTGATAAATTACGCGAAGCAATGCAGGCCGGAACACCCCTGGACAGAACACAATTTGAAAAATTAACTACTGATCGGGATGAGAAACTAAAGAAAGTTTTATCAGCAGATCAGTTTAAGAAATTTAAAGATGATTTAGAACCAGCTTTACGTCCCCGCAGACAAGGTGGGGGTGGAAATAATTAATGGAAAATCAAGCTAAAAACAGCAATAATCCTTCAATTCTCAGGATTATTGCTGTTTTTAGTTTAATCCAATTGTTCAGGGTTGCTAATATACTTGAAGAAAGAGGCACTGTTTAATATTAATATCACATTAGAGCAAAGATTTTTAAACATTTTGTCGTCTAACTTCCACAATTGATTTACAAACTATAAAAAGTAAAAAAATGAAAATGAAACTTGGTTTATTATCTGTCATGATGTTGGCAGGTGTAATGATTGCAAATGCCCAGGGAGGCGGAGGAGGAATGAGACGCACACCGGAAGAGCGCGCAAAAAGAGTAGTAGATACACTTACTACAGAATTTAAACTGGATCAAAGTCACCAAACACAGGCTACTGCTGTTTTCGTGGATTTTTACAAGTCTATGACGCAAGGTATCAGTGCGGAAGATAGGACAAAATTAATGGGAGATCGGGATGAGAAACTAAAGAAAGTTTTAAGCGATGATCAATTTAAGAAATTTAAAGATGATATAGAACCGGCCATGCGTCCACGCAGGCAGCAATAATTAATTACAGAATAAAAAAACCCCGATTTACCGGGGTTTTTTTATTGAGCAATCCATTGCTTAAAAGCAGCCACATTTTCCTGGCTGATTATAATTTCTTCCCCAACAGCGGGATCAACGTCAATTAGAAGTTTACTTTTAGGGTATGCCTTTATTTTTTTGATTGCGTTTACATTTGCCAGGTACTTCCGGTTTAAACGATAAAATTGACTGGAGTCCACTTCTTTCTCAACGTCAGCAAGCGATTTATCTAAAATAAATTTCTGTCCTTTGCTATCAACCAGGCAAACTAATTTATGCGTGGCATAGAAGTAAGCGATATCTTCTGTTTTAATGGCTAGATAGTCACCTCCTCTTTTCACTAAAAACCTTTTTTTAACAGAACTATTGGCGCCATTGTGCTGCCACTGCAATAGCTGTTTAAAACCGAAAGCAAAATGGCTCTTCAACTTTTCATATTTCTGAAGCGCAATTTTAAGCTTTTCCTCTTTAATCGGTTTTAGTAAATAATCAATACTATTGTGTTCAAAAGCGTCCTGCCAATACTCATCATATGCAGTCGTAAAAATGACCGGGCAACTGATAGATACAGAATCAAATATTCTGAATGACAATCCATCTGTTAACTCAATATCCATAAATATCAACTCGGGAGAAGAATGTTGTTGCAACCATTCTACGGAGGATTGAACCGTGTTTAGAACCGCCAGCACTGCAATTGACGGATCTGTCAGTTGCAGGGCTTTTTGCAGTTTTTCAGCGGCGGGTTTTTCATCTTCTATGATAACGACGTTCATACAAATAAATTTTAATGCTTAGATAATTTTCAAAACAGGTAATGAAACAATGAATTCGTTCTCCGTGTTTTTTATGGTTATTTGTTTGCTTGTTGTAAGTTGATATCTTTCAGAAAGATTCCGCAATCCGATATTAGACGATTTCTTCCGAAGTTTTTTCCTGTTAATTTGATTACGTACGATCAGCTCATCATCCACTATGCTAATGTTGATATTCAAAGGCATAATATCGGAAAATTCATTATGTTTTATAGCGTTTTCTGCCAGTAATTGCAGGGATATGGGAGGGATGAGAAATAAATCGACAAATCTTTCAGGAACCTCAATCGTTAACCGCACGGCGTTCTCAAATCTTATTTTTAACAGCGAGAAATAATCCTGTAAAAAATCCAGCTCATCTTTTAGTAATACCAGCCCACTTCCTTTATTATGAAGAATATACCGGTATACATCTGCAAGGTTATCGTTAAATAGTTTTGCTTTGGTCGGACTTTCTTCAATCAGGTGTGATAGAGTATTTAAGGAGTTGAAAATAAAATGAGGATCTATTTGATTTTTCAGGGCTTCCAGGGATGCTTCAGCCCGCGCTCTTTCCAACTGTTCATTTTTCAGCATTTTACTTTCGGAGTCCATTACCAGAAACACTGTTTCGTAAACATGAACAATAAAAACCACACAGATCATTATTATCAAAGTAGAGGTAAATACAATGTTCCAGTCGACCAGGCCGTTTTTGAAAATGTGATACCAGCCTACCAGTAGTAAGGTACTTAGAGGGATTGTATAAAAAGAAATGGCTAATAATAAAGCCAATATTTTTTTAATTGGTTTATTGAACCAGTTAAAATAACTGCGCAACGTAAAAAGTAAATAGCGATTGCCTTCCCAAACACAAAATGCAATGAGGATGGTATATCCGTAACTACATTTTACCTGGAAATTAGTAAATAGGTTATGATCTATCATCCGGGTAATGATAGGAATAGCAATTCCGAAAAAAGGGATGAGAATAAGCCGAAAGCCGATATCATTTAATTTTTCAGTATTAGCGAGCGGTTTCGTCGGTATAGTAAGCGTATTGATCTTCTCTTTTTCCATCTTTATTCGCTTTGCATTTACTCTGTAAAAATTATAAAATAGATTTGAATAATTCTCATTAAAATTTTTTTTATGCAAATGTCAGTTATCAATTGGCTCGCCGTTCTTGTAGCAGGTTTATCTGCTTTCATCCTGGGGGGAGTATGGTATTCCCCCGCCTTATTTGGAAATGCATGGATGAAAGAAAACAAGCTGACTGCTGAAGAAATTAAAAAAGGAAACAAAGGTAAAATATTTGGATGGGCGTTTGTATTAGCATTGGTAATGTCAGCTAATCTGGCCATGTTTTTAGCCGACGCAAAAACAGATATTGTTTGGGGTACTACAGCAGGATTGCTTGCCGGGGTGTGGGTATTTGCCGGAATTGCCATCACCGGGTTATTCGAGCATAAAACAGCCCGGTATATCTTTATCAATGGGTTTTATCAAATGATCGCCCTTGCATTGATGGGTGCTATTATTGGGCTTTGGCGTTAGAGATCCTGAATAACGGCTAATCCGGGAATTGGGAGCCATCTATATTTGGTATGATCCGAAGCGCATTTTTATAATAGATCTTTTTGAGAATGGAGTCTGGTAATCCCATTCCGTACATGCTCCAGAATGCGTGGTACTTTTTGTGATAGGGAAAATATTCATCATCGGTTTCCAGAACGCGGAAATAGGTGGCATATTCTTCTGGTACCCAGGAGTCTTTTCCAAATAAAATCCTGTCCTGGTATTTCTCAAAGAACTTTTTTGCCATGCGGGGCTGTCTTCCCAATTCTGCGATTACGGCTCCGAATTCAACATTTACCTGCGGCATTTCATCCATTAGTTTGCCTAATCTCTCAAGATCATTCGCGTACCAGCCAAAATGAGCCGCAATAAAAGTAGTTTCAGGGTGTTTTTTGAACATGCGGTGTTGTTCTTCAATCAGTTGATCAAAGGGAATCGGGTTATCAGGACCTCTTTTTCTTCCGGGATGCGAAACTATTTCCAGCCAGCGTTCATTTTTTTCGTCTACAGGATCCCAAAAGGACTTTGGATCAGCGGTATGAATAAGCACCGGAATCTTTAATTCGCCACATTTCTTCCAGATTGCATCGAGTCTTACATCATCCACTTTTACCCGTTTTCCATCTTTATCTTTTGTAGATAGTCCCAGGTTTTTAAAAATTTTCAGTCCATTTGCCCCATTCTTAAAGTCATCTTCCAGTCTTTCTACGGCTTTTTCTGTCCAACCGGGTTCCCCGATACCATTGAAGTCTATATTAGCAAAGATGATAAAGCGCTTAGGGTAATGTGTTTTGATATTTTGGACCGACTGTTTCAACCTGTCGCCATTTTGCCCGCTGAGGTTTACCATTACTTTCATATTCATTTTATCCATTTCTTTAATGAGAACGGAAAGGTCTTGCGAACCCATGCTCTGGTGATTATGAACATCAATAAAAGGATATTTCGATTGGGTAAGTTTATGTTCAGGAACAACCAGTGTGGAGACGGGATTGTATTTTTCAAAATCCATTTTATCTGCGGACTGGGCGCCGGCGACTACAAAGGAAAGAATTGCAAAGCAGGTGATGGCTATTTTAAGCATTCCGGATTTTTTGAAAGTGATTTAATGTTGAAGTGAATTAATGATTTACATGGCAAATTGGGTGAAATTACCGGAATTTCGGTCCTATCAAAACTTAATTATCCAAATTTAATTTGTAGGTGTCAGCATACCTGTTGATCCAATCGTATAACTTAAAGGCGTCGGTTGTCTTAAAAAGCCGGGTTCCCGTATTCATTGTTGCTGCGGTACCGCAGGCTACTCCAAAGCGAACCATCTCTCTACATGATTTACCTTGCGATAACATCCAGGTCATCCCGGCTACCATACTGTCGCCGGCACCAACAGTGGTTAATTTTTCTACAGTTGGGGCTGGCACATGTTCATATCCGTCTTTTGTAACGAACAGTGCTCCTGAGGCCCCCAGTGACACCACAATAATTTCACATTCACCCCGGGCTATTATTTCCATGGCAGCATCGTCTACTTCATTCAGTTCTAACTTTTCTTTACCTACCATTTTGCTTAGCTCGGCTAAATTTGGTTTCAAAAGAAATACACCCGCTCTGGCGGCTATAACTAAAGGGTCTCCTGAAGTATCCACAATATATTTTGAATGATATTTTTTGGCTACCCTGGCAAGCTGTGCGTAAAAGTCGTCGGGTATGCCTGGCGGTAAGCTTCCGCTGGCAACTAGTATGGAAGGGAATTCGGGCAAAGATTCAAGCAGGTGTATAACCGACTTTCCGATTTCTTCATTTGATTCATTGCCAGGCATAACAAAGCGGTACTGCGCATTAGTAAACGTTTCAGTAACCACTACATTTTCTCTTGTTTCTCCAATTGTTGGAATAATCTTAAAAGAGATATTATCTGCCTGCAGGCTGTTCTCTAATATCCTTCCATTAGTTCCTCCATTTGGGAAAATAGCTAATGTTTCACCTCCCAGTTTGCGGATTGCCTTACTTACGTTGATACCACCTCCACCGGCTTCAACCACCATTTCAGTGCATCGGAGCTTTTTCTCCGGTATTAACTTATCAATGGTGGTGCTCTTATCAACTGCAGGATTCATCGTAATCGTAACTATCATGGATTTTTACTTATATTTTTTGTAAATGGTTTTCCTCCAGCACGGAGTTGATCTTTTGCGCCAGGTTATGGTAGTCGGTATAACCGTTTGTTAACAGATGCAATTTTAATTCTGATAACTGCAACAACAAACAAGGATACCCGGTTATTTTTAATTGTTTCACCAACGCAAATTCGTAATAAGCGTTTTCTTTATAAATATCACTATGTAACTTTTCAAAGAACTCTTTTTCAGGAATATTGTATTGAATGACTAAATGACGATAGGCCTCATCATCGCAGAGATCCCTTCCTTCTACATGGAGAGCATATTGGAGGTCCGTTGCAAATGCAACCTGTTGTTCGGGGAAATATTCCTTGAAGATGCACAATGCAATTGAAGGCTTTTTGGAGTTAGGATACCAGTCACTATCCCCTGGGTTCTTAATATGCCATAAAAAATCTTCTCCAAACGTAATGCCCGTAGCGGCTTCCACATTTTTATAAGTTTGCAAAATATAGGGAGCTGTTACACTGATATGCACAGGTTTTTCGGTCAGGATCATTCCGCCAGACAGCACTTCAAAGTCAAATCGTTGTCTGTAATCCAGCCATATTTTTTTAATAACCGGACTAAATCCAAAGCACCAACCACAATAAGCATCAAAACAATAAATAAAAATGGGTTGCATAGTCAAAAATAGTATTTAGCGATGAAGTATTATACCCCCCCAAACCGGGTTGTTACTTCTTATGAAATAGTTCTTTCCATGTGCCTGGGAGCGCATCTTCCAGAGCGTTGAAACGGAGCCCCAAAATTAGCATGAAAGAACTTTCTTCGGCCAACACACCAATCGATGACATGGGTGTGAAAGAATTGGTATAACGGAACGAGCCGGCAATAAAATAATCATCACCATTATAACCAACGGAACCGGACATACGCAGACTGGTTTGCCAGTGCATACCATTTTGAGTAATTGATTCAGTGTGCGCATGGTGGTAGCCAAAACCAGTTCCCAGGAATAACCCGCCCGTTAAAAAATAACGACCCTCATCAAATACCTTCGTATATACATAACCGGGGCGAATATCGAGGTTAATAATGGTTAGGGTCTTTAATCCGGACATTTTATCAAACAAGGTTACATAATAATTTTCAGAAGGAATTATCGGACCGTCCTTCCCGCTGCCATGAATTAGCAAAGGGTTTATTTCAAACATAAAACTACCTGCTGAACGACGTTGTAGCTGTGAAAAATCCCTGATAGCAGCAAGTGATAAGCGTTTATAATTCGGGTGTAGCAACCAATAAGGACTAACCTTAAACAGATTAATGGAAGTGCGAACATTCAGCGTTTTCTTGTCCTTCAGCGCTGCAACATTACTATAAAACCCAACCTTTCCTCCAAAATTAACGGCACCGTTATACGTGTTAAGTGTTATCGATAATGAGCGATTATTAGTCCGGCTATGTAAACTTTGTGAAACGGAGAGGTTAAGAAACTTATACGACAGATTAAGACCAAGATTCAATCCGGTATTAAAACGAAAGCTCGCAGATGGTGGGGCCAGGGTATTATCCGGACTAATATCTAAACCGGCGCCGGTTCTCTCCAGGCACAGTTTTACTACATACGGCAATTTGAAATCTGAAATATAATTTGAATCCACCCTACCCTGGCAATTTGATGTAAACCAACTCATCAATATTACAACAAATGAAACAGCGGATTTATACATCGGCTATAATGATTATGATACGGAAAAAATTGAAACGTAATAACTTTGTGAATGTTAATTCAATGGGTTACAAAATAATTTAAATTGTTCAATATAAGCGTTAATATATTCTTCTTTTCGTTTTAAACGATATTGCATAATATAACGGGGATGCGATAAAGGGATAATTAATTTAAAAATTTTCTGTTCGTTATTCAGCTTGGTGAGATAGTGATAATTTTTCCCCTCTCCAAGGCAAAAAGCTACCTCACGATGGATGCCAAAATCAAGTTGACGGTACAAACAGTCTACTGCAAAATCTTTCACTGTTTCCTGGAGTAGTTTGTCGTCATAATAATTTAGATTTTTATTGTTTTTTGTGAATCCCAGCGGGCTTATCGACGTAAAGTAAAAATTTTTATAAAAAGCTTCTAAATCGCCAAAGGCCTTAATCATCTCATAAACAAAAACAGAAGATAACTCCTGTTTTTTAGGCATCGGGTTGATTATACCAACCACCGTTTGCAGGCGGATCGGGTCAGTGAATGGAACTCCTGTTATACCACCACCAAAACGACCAGGGTTAATACCTATTATCATCCATCGTTTATAGGAATCAGCATAAAATTTTTTATAGAATTGTGTACACAAAGCCAAAACTGAGGGATCCCGAAAGGGGTTCATTACTTCAATTTCATCAGGCACCTTTACCGGGAAATGAAGTGTTTTTATAAAGCCTAGAATATTTTCTGCGAAATTCATTTGTTATTGTTCTTAGCGGTTACTTCTTCAAAATGCATGTCATAATCAGGGCGAAGCGTTCCCTTAAGCCGGTCCCAACAAGTAAAATATAGTCCGTAATTTCCTTTAAAAAACGGGTGGTGCAAATTGTGGTTTATGGAAGTATTGATCCATTTACCAATAGAGCTTTTTTTAAAGCCTCGGGGGTACCGTTCAAAACCAAGATGCCCGTATGCATTGTTAACTGTCATCAGGAAAAAAAACATAAATATGTGTAAAGGATGAATGGACATTACAAATAAAAACAGCACGAAGATCCCGGCTTCCACAAGGGCTTCCAATGGATGAAACGCATAGGCCGACCACGGTGAGGGATTGGTAGAATGGTGATAAACATGATGAAAAAGCCGGAATAATTTTTTGTGATGCATCGATCGGTGTGTCCGGTAAAAATATGTATCATGAAGTACGAACAGCAATGGAAATGCCAGGAAGAAATAGAACCAGCTATGCTCGCTTATTTGTCTATAAAACCAGGTATGACGCATAATAACCGGGCTATCAAAAATAACTAAAAACACAAGTGCAAAAATGAATATAGTGATGATTGCATAGGCTATATCGCGGGTATAATCTTTCAGCCTCGGAAATCGCGATTGAATTTTTTTGAAGCGTTTAGTCCTTTTAAAAAGTAAATAAAATACCGAAAACGCGATTCCTGCCACGAGGAAATACCGGGAACCAAATTTTTCTGCATACAAAAAATAGTGCCGGAATTTCATGGTCGGAAACAAAATTAACAACTTAATGGCTATACGAATCCAGAACTTTGGTCCAGCTTTTATTTTTCAGGTAGTCAAACAGCAACCAGTTTGCCAGGGCAGATAAAAAAATGCTTATGATAACCACTATTAGTATATCATACACAATATAATGGAAGATCGCCAGGGAAAACACCATGAACATACTGAGAAAACCCCGGAATATGACTCCGGCTTTTTGACTGGTTTGCTGTGATGCAGAAAAGGGCAAATTTCTTAAGGTAATTAAAGATAAAATCAAACACCCTAGTAAAACATTCAATAATCCCAGGACTAAATTAGGTAGTAAATGAAAGCCTATTAAAACGATCCCTAAGACCGACAGGAGTAACATAATAGGAATATAGAATTTTACAACCGCTGCTTTTAGAGCCCCGGAAAAAATGAGCCCCGGCTTTTTTATGGGCATCGTAAAATAAAACCAGGCTGCTTTAAATTTATCTGAATACTGTAACTGCCCTATGGCTAACACCAATAAAAAACTGCTTGAATAAAGTATACTAATCACAATAGCACGTATTTGACTATTTGATGACTTTAACTCTGCTATGCTTAGTTCATTGTTATTAAAAAACATAATAACAATAAGAACCGCTATATAACCAATGGAAGGATATACTTTGAGTTTGAAATCTCTAAGCCGGCCTGTTAATTTCCATGTTATTAAAAACCCCATTCTTTCTTCTCCTTTTTTTGCAAATATTTTAGAGAGCCTCTCGGCCAATAAGAGTGGTCGATTCCTTTTATTCGATCCGGATTTTTTTAAAGAAACCGATTCTTCCGTCGTACCGGTGATAAGAGAAAGTTTTTGATTAAAAGAAGGGGCAAAATATTTAATAACCATCCATAAAGAAAAAGCAGGTACCAGGATAGCAAGTAAGGAGCCAAATAGTAAAGACGGCTGCAACGATAAAAAGGAAAAAAATTCGCAGCATAAGGCAAACCAATAAGAAGGTAGCAACCAGAGCCAAAAATTTGGTTTTAAAATGAAACTACCCAAAGGCATTTTGCCTACCATTTGTGGTATTACCTGGTAACCTCCGAAGATTAAAATCGTCATTACGATTTGTATATAACTTATAAGGGCCTGGAATTTTTGGGGTGACGTGACTTTTAAAATTGCCAGGTAAATGATATTGATTAGAAAAACGGTAAACATTGTCGCTGACAGAATCATCAGGAAAAAAATGAAAGCCGGCCAGTAACCTCGAAATATAATCATATAAATCACCCCGGGTATAGACATCGGTAAGATTATTTTTGTTACATGAATAAGTATATGCAGAAGCCTGGAAAGTACGAATGTCTTGTCTGTAACAGGTTTGGGAAGAATTATGTAATTATCCCTTATATCAATAAGTACGGAGGTAAAGTCTGAAATTAATGTGCTTGCCAGCATGAAAATGTATACGGAAAAATAGAAAGTAAGCTGCGTAACCAATTCATCACTTATTCTGAAGGTGGCTAAAAAAAGCAAACCAAGGAGAGCAGACATTATCATGGTTCCAATAGTGGCTCCAGAAATTGCCTTATCAGATTTTCTTTGACGGGTTTGATGAAAAGTATTGGGACGCCGGTCATCCATAACAAGCTTTGCAGTAAGAATTAACTTAAGATGAATGGTATTTACGCCTATTTTCCTGTAAAGAGCAACAGGCAGTAAAGCAAGACGGAGTAAGAACCTGTTAACAATGTTCATGCTTTTGTATGGGTTATTTCAATTTCAAATCGCAAAACGGGAAGCTACTTTTTTTCAAATAATTTTCTCAACTGGTCAGCTTTTAATAAAGGCGATTCTATAGAAGTAAGTTCTGAAAAAATTTTTTCGAGGCTGCTATTCCCACGTTCGAGTTTTAGTTCCTCAAAACTCCCATTGGCGATAACCCGCCCCTCGTTTATTAAAACAATCCGGTCACTTACTTTTTCTACGATGTCCATCATGTGACTGCAATAAAATATGGTCTTTCCTTCTTTTGCCATGTTGCTTATTAGCTCTTTAACAATGATTACACTGTTTGCATCCAGTCCACTTAGAGGTTCGTCAAGAATGATGATTTCCGGATCGTGTATGATACCAGAGGCAATCAACACTTTTTGCTTCATGCCTTTGCTAAAGCTATCCATACGCTGATGTATATTACCTTCCATTCCGAACGCATTCAATATACCATAAATACGTTCCTGGATAAGTGCTTCGGGCATATCATATAATTGACCAATAAAACCAAGGAATTCTGCGGGAGTTAGCACTTCATACAACTCTGCCAGCTCGGGAACATAACCGGTAATACTTTTAACTTTTAATGAATTTTCCTTCAGATCCATTCCTTTTACAAGTATTTTCCCTTCATAATCGTTGATTAACCCGCAAAGTATTTTAACGGTAGTGCTTTTGCCAGCGCCATTTGGCCCAATGTAACCGATAATCTGGCCTGGATATATGTCCAGGTTAATGCCCTTTAATACTTGTTTAGATCCATAATTCTTGTAAAGATTACTAATGCTGATAATGGGGTCCATAGTCAATGAGTCTATATTGGAAGGTAATTTAGCTTAAAATGCTGAGTCGTGATGTGAGATTAGCGCAGTATAGGATCTCTCACCCGTCTAATAACTACCACTATATTTTTTGTTTCCCATCCCAGGTCAATCAACTACCTGACGAAGATCATTCTATCTACTCCCACAGGTCAAATAAATCCACTGGGGGTTGGTATAATTTTACTAAAGCAGATTTGAAATCCCAAAAATAATTCTATGAAAAATTTTATTGAACTAAAAACGAACTCAATTCATCCAATTTATACGCCTAATGGCTGGATCCAGGTAGTGTTGCCAGTTTCCATAGTGGCTTGTTTTCTGTTTTATTTTGATCCAAATGACCCGGAAGGGGGATGTTGCCACGAAACCTCCCTATGTTTGAATTAAGAAGATGTGGAAGCGAAAGAAAAATCTAGTAATGCCTTTTGGTGTAATGCGTACGCCAGAAAATAAGAAGAGGTATCCACGGAAATCTTCAATTCTTACTAAAAAATTGCTGATAAAGGATTACCTGAAATGACTCCTTGATCTGTTTCGCATCGGCTTATATTTTCTTGGTTGATAAGGGGGTGTAGGGCCAAACTGCTGTGGAATGGGGGCTTTTGTTACCGCGTGACCCAGCAGCTCTTCAATGGCTAAAAACTTATTCTGTTCTTTTTCGCCTACAAAAGTATAGGCAATTCCATCTGTTTCAGCTCTTGCCGTACGACCGATCCGATGTATGTAATCTTCCCCGTCGTGTGGAACATCGTAATTTATTACCAGGTCGATGTCTTCGATATCTATTCCGCGTGATAATATGTCCGTAGCCACCAATATTTTTAGTCTTCTACTTTTAAAGTCAAGCATCACTTGTTCCCTCGCAGACTGTTCCAGATCAGAGTGAATTTCTTCTATAGAAAAGCCCGATCGTTTGAGCTCCGTACTCAGTTGTTTAACGTTGTTTTTACGAGAGCAAAAGACAAGTACAGATTTAAAATCCTTTAATTTAAGGAGGTATTTTACTAAAGCCACTTTTTGTGTGTCATATATAACAAAGGCTTGCTGAACAATTTTTGCAGGAGGTTTGGAAATGGAGATATTAATTTCCTCGGGCTTGAATAAAATCTTTCTTGCCAGGTCCCTGATCTTTGAGGGCATTGTAGCGGAGAAAAGCAGGTTCTGTCTCTTGGCGGGAAGGAATGAAATAATTTTCATGATATCATCAAAAAACCCCATATCGAGCATCCTGTCTGCCTCGTCCAGAACAAGGTATTGAAGCCTGTTTATCTTAACATATCCCTGGTTCAGATGACTGATCATTCTTCCGGGGGTGCAAATAACAATATCTGCTCCTTTAGAAAGGGCGCGTTTTTCTGTGGAAAAAGACTCCCCGTCCCCGCCGCCATAAACTGCAATTGAACTAATTGGAGTAAAATAAGACAGTCCCTCGAGGTTTTGAGCTATCTGAATTGCCAGTTCGCGCGTAGGCACAATTACAAGCGCATTTATATGATCGTCTTGCTTTTCTACAATAATTTTATGAATAATAGGAAGCAGATAAGCAGCCGTTTTACCGGTACCTGTTTGTGCGGAGGCTATAATGTCTTTTCCGGCAATAACAAGGGGGATGACTTTTTGTTGTACCGGGGTAGCGGTCTCATAATTGATTGCATCAATTCCTTCCATTAATCTTTCGTCAAACCCAAATTCTTTGAAATTCAAAACATTTTATTTTATAATTCTGTAAAAGTAAGCCAATTTCAAATAGTAGATTAGGAGCGATTAAACAAAGCGATTAAACAAAGCAATTGATCAAAGTAAGTTGAGTGATAACAGGCAGTAAAGCAGCAGTAAGTTTGAAGGGCTTTTGGATATAAACCTGTTTACTGATAATAGTCTAACTGGATGTTGGGAATCAAAGAGTTTTCCGTAATCTATATTATTAAACAGATCGAAAGAAGACCTCTTCATTCGATCCGTTAATGGTATTAATAATAAATTTATACCTCGAATTTAAAAAAACGCCCCTATTGAACTTCTTCCATTTCCTGTAGTACTGGCGTTGGTTGAGGAGTAACATTTTTTATACTGAGCTGAAATTTGGTATTAAGGGATATCTGGTAGTCATTATCACTTAACAAGGTTTTCATGATGCCATCCTGTTGAATTACTGCAGCAAGGTCGGAAGCCAAAGGAGAACCACTAATTACATTGGTAACCCGGCCCTTAGAAAAATCGATATTGAATTTGTACCCGGCTTTGCGGCCACTGCCTGCCCTTTCAAAATCTATGCGGTTGAGGTCAAGTGTTTGATCACCTGCCGCAGATCGCTTAAGAAGGATCTTAATAATAGGCAGGTATTTGTTCCAAATATGTGTATACATTGGTTATATTTTTAAGATTTATGAGAGGAACTATTTTTTTACCTGTAAACTCAAGGCTAAAGGCTTAATCAGGGGGTATAAAATGTAGTTTCTGCTAAATGCACAGGTACACTCATAGCGATTAAAGGTACAATAAAAAATGAAAAAGGTTGAAAAAACATTTGAGCGGAAGAGTAAACTTGCAAATCTCCTGCAGTGGCATACGATTTGGAAGCGTTTATTTAACCTATTTATGAAAGAAAGTATCCAATGGTTATGGATCTACACCCAGTTAAAATTGAAATTTGTTAACAGGTACAGGAGGAAAGAAAATTAGCAGGTTCCTGATTTATTGAAATTTAATTTCAGCACTCCGGAATGGAATTATAGAGGATTGCAGAAAAGCTTCTAAAAAATTAACAATATTGTACCTGGAAAAAATGAGTGAAATAAACGCCCCTGCTTAATTTTAGGGGTGTTTATTTTTTAGCAGAATTTATAGAATTATAGAATTCTCAGAATTAGTTTTGTACGTCCGGGACGTCATCTATTGCGCATTTTAACCGCCGATAGACATGCATTTTGCATGTCAGGAAGTTTTACTGTAGTTTAATATTGCCCATCCGTTCAATACAATAGCAAATAGAAAAACTGTGGCGAAATGCACCCGAATGTCGCTAAAACCGCTTCCTTTTAATACTACCATACGCATCACATCTATAATATACCTGATAGGGTTAAAGCGGGTAACAACCTGCGCCCACTCAGGCATGCTGTCGATAGAAGTGAATAACCCACCCATTAAGATAAATATCATAATAAAAAAGAAAGCTACAAACATCGCCTGCTGTTGCGTATCTGAGTAAGTGGAAATCAATAGGCCAAGCCCTAATACTGCCAACTGGTAAACAGCAACAAAACCGTATAATAACAGGATACTTCCTTGCGGTATGATGCCGTATACAAAGCGGGTGACAAGCAATCCGATGGTTAGCACTACCAGACCGAGTATCCAAAAGGGTATCAATTTCCCCATTAGAAAATGATATTTTTTGATGGGCGTCACATTGATCTGTTCAATGGTTCCTATTTCTTTTTCCCTGACGATATTCATGGAAGAAAGGAAGGCGCCTATCATAGTTATTAGCAGCGCCAATATACCAGGAACCATAAAAAGCCTGTAGTTCATCAAAGGGTTAAACCAGTTAGATGCTGTGACCTCAATAGTAGGAAGCTGATTCACCCGGGGATGCTGGATCCAGTCTGACCGCAAATTAGTATTATAATCTTTGATTATATTGATTAAATAGGCTCCGCCTAAACCGGCTTTAATTCCATTAATAGCGTTTATGGCCGTAAATAACTTTTGTTCGTTAAATCGGATGAGCTTCCCTTCAAACCCCTGGGGTATTTCCAATAAAAGATCGGCCCTATCCATTTCAATAAGCTTGAATGCCTCATCATAAGAACTCGTATATCCAGCCAATTTAAAATATCCGGATGCAGTAATTTTTGAGAGGAGTTCCTGTGAAGCCCTGGAATGATCATGATCCACCACGCAGAGATTGATGTTTTTCACTTCGTAATTAGCAGCCAGTGGCAAAATTATCAATTGTATTACCGGCATTACGAGTATCATAACAAGGATAGACTTGTTCCTGAATATTTGTAAAAACTCTTTCTGCAATAAAAATTTAAGGGTTCTCATGCCAGTCGAATTTTAAATTTTTTAAGGCTTGCTACTGTCAAAACCAATGTCATTATACCAAGTATTATGGATTCTTTCCAAATCGAAGAGAAACCCAGGCCCTTGATCATAATAGATTTTACAATAATGTAATACCATTTAGCAGGAACAACATTAGATATTACTTGCAAAAGCAGGGGCATGTTTTCGATCGGAAACATAAATCCACTAAATAGCATAGTTGGCAATAACATGCCCATCACGGAAACCAGCATAGCTGCTTGTTGCGTTTCTGTTGCCATAGAAATGAGTAAACCTAACGACAGGGATGTAATAATAAATAAAACGCTTTCTAAAAGTAGCAATGGGATGCTTCCTCTGATGGGCAAACCTAGCAGGAATACACTCAACAAAAGAATAATCACCCCATTTACTACTGACAGGACTAAGTAAGGAATCACTTTTGAAAGAATTACAATAATAGGTTTTAATGGCGATACCAGTAAGATCTCCATCGTTCCTAATTCCTTTTCCTTTACAATTGATATGGCAGTCATCATTACACAAACTAACATTAGCACCAATGCCATTAGTCCCGGCACAAAATTTTGCACGCCCTTCAATTGCGGGTTGTACAGCATTCTTGTTTCAGTGGTGATACGGTATGGTAGAGAGGTTCCTTTATTTAGCATCTGTTGGTAATCCATTATTATTGCAGAAAGGTAATTGGTTAGCGTATTCGCGGTATTGGGATCGGAAGCATCAGCAATAACCTGCACCTGGGCCTTTTGCATATGCATCAGATCGTTGTTGAAACCGGAAGGAAAAACCAGTACCATTTTAATAATTCCCTTTTTAAAAGATTCCTCAATTTGTTGTTGGCTTAATATAGATTTTTCAATTTCAAAATAGTTGCTGGCAGAAACTTTACTAATTATTTCCTGTGAAGCAATATCCTTCGCCTCATCCATCACAATAATTTTTGCATTTTTTACCTCGTTGGTTAAAGCAAACCCAAAAATAATTATCTGAACTATGGGTAGGCCGAACAATATGAGTAATGTTTTCCTATCGCGCAGAACATGTGCGAATTCTTTTTTGATAAAGCTGAGAAGTTGTTTCATGTGAGGTGAATTTAATCTGCCTTACGGGTAGCACTACGCGCAAGTTGGTAAAAGACCTCATCCATAGAGGTTGCTTTAAATTGTTCTTTTAGTTTAATGGGGGTATCCAATGCTTTGATATTTCCATCCACCATAATGGAAATTCGATTGCAGTATTCGGCCTCATCCATATAGTGCGTTGTTACAAATACAGTAACTCCTGTTTCCGAAGCATCATAAATAAGATCCCAGAATTGTCGTCTTGTTACGGGATCCACTCCGCCCGTGGGTTCGTCTAAAAACACTATAGCCGGGTGATGGAGCACTGCTACCGAAAAGGATAATTTCTGTTTCCAGCCTAAAGGCAAAGAGCCCACCAATTTTTTAGTTTCTTTTTGCAATCCCAATTGCTGAATCAATTTTTCACTCTTTTCTTTTATTTGTTTATTGGTCAAGCCATAAATTCCTGCAAAGAAGCGGATATTTTCCAGTACTGTAAGGTCTTCATAAAGGGAAAATTTCTGGCTCATATAGCCAATGTTGGCTTTTATTTTTCCAGGTTGCTTATATATATCAAAGCCGGCAACGGTGGCTGTGCCGGACGATGGTTTTGAGAGGCCGCAAAGCATGCGCATAGCTGTGGTTTTGCCCGCACCATTTGCGCCCAGGAAGCCAAAAATCTCTCCGGGATATACTTCAAAAGTAATTTCATTGGCAGCGACAAAAGCTCCGAACCGTTTAGTTAGTTTATCCGTTTTTATTACAGGGGTTTCCATATTACTGTTTTAATAATCTGATAAAGCAATCTTCGATACCCGGCGTTACGGGGTTTAATTCTATATCTGTATATCCCTTCTGTTTTAAATAATTCAATACTTCCTGTGCGGAAGCAGGAGTGTCATTTTTAAAGGACAGATGCAGGTATTCGCCAAAGGCAAAACAGCTAAAGGTTTGATCGTATTCTCTAAGATCTTTAAGAAGCTGGTACATTTTTCCAGATTTCACGGCATAAAGATTTCCGGGATATGCTTTTATAATTTTATCCGGTTCATTAACGGATAAAATTTTACCCGATTGTATTAAGGCAATGGTATCGCATAGGGTTGCTTCATCCATGTAAGGAGTGGAAACAACGATAGTGATACCCTGTGCTTTTAATTTTTTCAGCATTTCCCAAAATTCTCTTCTCGATACAGGATCAACGCCGGTAGTGGGTTCGTCCAGGAATAAAATAGAGGGTTTATGAATCAGCGCACAGCAGAGTGCAAGCTTTTGTTTCATACCACCTGATAATTTACCCGCCCGTCTTTTTTTGAATGGTTCTATTTGAACATAGATATCTTTTATCATATCATAGTTCTGCCGCAGAGTAGCGCCAAAAAGTGTTGCAAAAAAATGGAGGTTTTCTTCAACGGTAAGATCCTGGTACAGGGAAAATCTTCCAGGCATATAACCAATATTTTTCCGGATGCTTTTGTAATCTTTTACTACATCATATCCATCTACCGTCGCTTCTCCTTTTTCGGGTAAAAGGAGTGTGGAGAGTATACGGAAGATACTGGTCTTACCAGCACCATCAGGACCAATTAGCCCAAATAGTGTTCCATTATTAACCTCAAAGGATACTTTGTCCACAGCAAGTATGGTCCCTTTATTATACGTCTTTGTGATATTTTGCAGTGTTACTGAGTTCATGTTCGTTGACTAAATGAAAAAAGTTATTGATACACGTAATTTAAATTGGCAAAAGTTTTAAAGAATGAAAGACCATCTAAAAGTTAACCTCACCATACATTCCAATTTTTAATCTACCATCGTTTTTCACTTTTATCTTAACAGCGTAAACAAGGTTGGCCCGTTCATCTTTGGTTTGAATAGTTTTAGGAGTGAATTCGGCTTTATCACTCATCCATTCAATGATTCCTTCGTACTCTTTATACTTACCCGGGCCGTCATCTACCAATACCTTCAGCTTCTGATTAAGGGTAATTTTTGAGAATTGATTACCGGTAACGTATGCACGAAGTATCAGGCTGGAAAGATCTGCAATTTCATAAAGCGGCTTTCCCGTTGTTGTTACTTCATTCAGTGATGCATACTTTGTTAAAACAGTTCCATTTACCGGATTTACGATTTTGCATTTATTGAGTTGATCGTTCAGTTGTTGTATCTGAACCTGCAGGGGTAATGTTTCCTGCGTTATACTTGCTGAGGAAAGATCAAGAGTGGAATATTGTGCATCGATCTGTTTTTTTAAAACCTCCACCTGCGCACTTATATCATCCAGTTGTTTCGGCGTAGCTGCATCTGCCTGAAGCATATTGTTGACACGTGCGCGCTCTTTTTCTGCTGCTTTCAGCTGTTCCTTTAATGAAGCGGTTTGCGTGGCGATCTGCGGTTTTCTGCTTAGTACGGCTTTTATTTGAGCCTCCAATTGTTTTCTTTTAAGATAGAGCTGCAAGCTATCAACATAACCAACGAATTGACCTTCCTGGAGAACCTGGCCTTCACTGATGTCAAATTGTTTAAGCGTTCCGGAAGCTTCTGATGAAATAATAGTTTCTTCTGTTTCAAAAGTTCCTGAGGCGTCAAATTTAGGTTGATCATTTTTACATGCAGTGAAGAATAAGATAACAGCAAATGATAAAATTGAAGCTATTTTCATGATGATTTTATTTTCAGTTTATGGTCTATGTTTATTAGTCACTTACCTGTTGTGATGCGTTGACTATATTGGGTCATCAGCAATTGAACCTGGTGAAGTAAGAGGTTTTGTTTTGCCATGTCTTCAGCGGTTACTTCCCGTATGTAATCGTTTGAAGTGATGGTTCCGAAATTAAGTTGCGCGTTGGCAGTAGATTTAATACTTGTGCGTAGCGCTATAATTTCGTTATCAGTTTTAATCAGCGCCCGTATTTTTTCCACATCTCCGTCCTGTTGCGACAAGGTAACACCGGTGTTAAATAGAAAAGTCTGTTTCTGAATATCGATTGACTGGCGGTTAAGTACCTGCAACTGCTGATCTTTTTTCTCTGTATAGAAGCCTGATAAGGACCAGGTGACGCGGAGACCACCAATATAATAAGCGTCGAACTTATTTTTCAGGAGATTCAACGCGGGCTTGCCATAGCCGGTTTGAAGAAAAAGCCCCACTCTTGGCTGATTTTTAGCTTTAATAAGTTTATCCTGCACATCCAGACTTTTCTTCTGCAGTTCATAAAGGTGTAGTTCAGGTCTGTTAATGGTAGATGACTGTGGAAGATCCCGGGGTTTGTTTAATACACTACTTTCGTCTAAAGTTTTGTTTAGATATAATCCAAGCATCGTTAAGTACGCCTTCCTGCCTGCCCTCATCTCCGTTTCATGTTGCTGTGTTTTTAACAACTCTGCTTTAAGAACGTCAACGCTGCTTTTGAGCGCAGCACCATTATTCAGAGCGCCTTCTACTTTACTGATACCTGATTGAATGTCTTTTTTAAGTGTTTGAACCTGGTCTAACTGTTCGTTAATTAATAAAATGCCAAAGAATAACTGGTTGATACGATCTTTCAATTTATAAACCTCAACTTCAAGTTTTTGTTGTTCTATTACTTCAGAAGTTTCGAGTAATTGTTTTTGTTGTTTGCTAATACCACCATCAAAGAGTGCCTGGTTAACTTCTGCAAAAATTTTGTACTGGTCCCTGCTTGGGTTATCAATGGCAATGTTGGGAAGTTTTATGGGTATCTCGGTAACCGCAGACTGGTAGGTTACCTGGCCGCTAAAGGATACTTGTGGAAGCCATCCTTTGGAAATGTTTTCAACTGAATATTCTTTGCTTTTCGCTATAACTTCCGTTTGTTTAAGAAGAGGGTAATGCTGCCTTGCGGTTGCATAGCAGTCTTCTATAGTAAGCGGCATAGAAGATTGAGCGGCGCCAGCTACATATGCTGATAATAAGACACAGGTTTCAAGAATACGTTTCATGATTATCTGTTTATAATTTGGTCGTTTATTCAAGCTGATGTTTTAATCATTTGATTAATCAAGTTGAAAAAAGATCATGTTTTTTTTATCATTGCTTTTATCCATTGCGGGATCAATTTTTTACGCTCCTCCATTAATTTATTAAATTCCCCGGTGTTTAAATCTCCCAGGTTCTGAAGAATGGGACTGCCAATAAAAGGGAATACGGTTAGAGCCACTATATTCATAATAAAATGAAGGGGATGCACCGGGGCTATTTTATCGGTTTTAACGGCCTCTTTGAATTGTTTTAAAAAGTGGGAGTTCATTAAAAATTCTTTGAGTCCTAATTTGGAAATCAGTTTCTTAGGGTTTGCTTTGATCTCACTAAGAATAAATAATGGAAGGTCGGGACGTTTAATTAACAGATCAATATAGTTGCCCACGAAGGCTGTTATTTTTTCTTCCATCGAGGAGCTTTCGGAGCTAAGCAGTGGTCTTACTCCTGACATGAATTGTTGCAAGGTTTCGAGCATAATAATATCAAATAACTTTTCCTTGCTCCGGAAATAATAATTAAGCAATGCCAGGTTTAATCCTGCTTCTTCTGCAATATCCCGTGTGCGGGTAGCTGAGTATCCTTTTTGCGTGAATATTTTTCGGGCGGCTTCCAAAATTTTTTCTTCGGTGGTAGCGTCTATGTTCCTTTTTCTAGTTGCAGGCATTTAAGCAATCATTTATAGAACAAAGATAAAATGATTTTTTTAATTTAATCAAAATAATTAATCATTTGATTAAATCAAGTGATGAATTGTAGAATATGCTAGGTGAAATCATGGAAATAGGTATATTTATTGAAGCAGATCGCTGCTGATGCAACGCGCCTGATCCGGTTACAATTATAAATATTATAAGCCGATAACAAATAACCAGCAATATGAATCAGATAAAACCTATGCTTATTAACCCCAATAGAACAGTTAATGACCTGTCTCCAATCGTTAACGCCCGTCAAAGACCTGTCAGGCATTTTACGCTAAAACAAATGTTAATGAGTTTTCTTTTTTTCATTATAGTTCACGTAGGCGTTGGCCAGACCGTGGGTAAGGTAATGGAATCAAAAACCGTTAAAAGTGCAATCCTGGGCAGGGAGGTGAAGTATTCTATTTATTTGCCTGCTGATTACTCTACAGCAGAAAGGGCTTACCCGGTTGTATACCTGTTGCATGGGTATACAGATGATAATACCGGCTGGTTACAATTCGGAGAAATAAACAGGTACGCCGACAAAGCTATTTCAGAAGGCACTATTCCTCCAATGATTATAGTAATGCCAAATGGAGATTCAAGCTGGTATATCAATTCGTATGATGGAAAGGAAAAATATGAAGATTTTTTTATTAAGGAATTCATGCCTGCAATAGAAAAGACTTACCGTATTAAAAATGAAAAAAGATATAGAGGCATTGCAGGACTTTCCATGGGAGGTTTTGGTACTTTGATCTATGCCATCAAATATCCGCAATTATTTGCTGCGGCAGCACCATTGAGTGCAGCTGTATTTTCTGATGATGCAACAATTGCTTTGACAGACGAAATATGGGAAAGAACTTTTGCTCAATTGTATGGTCACGGCCTGAAAGGAAAGGGTCGCCTTAATGCTGTATATAATAGCAACTCCATATTGAAAATGGTTGAGACCAAATCGGCAGACGATCTCAAAAAGGTTCGCTATTGGATCGATTGCGGCGATGATGATTTTTTAACAAAGGGAAATTGCCTGTTGCATATGGCGCTTTCTGATAAGAAGGTTCCCCATGAATACAGGGTAAGGGATGGCGCACATACTTGGACCTATTGGCGCACCGGGATCACTGACGCCTTACAGTTTATAGGGCAAAGTTTTCATCAGTGAAGATGAACACTTGCATTCAATTAAAGAATTTTATTCTGGCTTTTCTTAACCTAAAATTTGGGATAGAACCAACGTAAATATAGCCTGAGATCAAGAAAGAAGTAGTGGCAGGTTATATTAGAAGTTAAAATGGCAAATCATCATTAACATCGATAGTTGCGATTCCGGGTTCTGCTCCCCCCCTGCTCTTTTCACTTTGATTTGCGGGTTGCATACCAAAAGCCTTAACATCCGTATACCACTTGCCATTGAATTCCCTGCTCTCCAGGTCAAAATTCACCTTTACCGATTGACCCATACTAAATTTGCTAAGATCAATTTTATCGCCCCATGTTGAAATGCATATTTTTTTTGGATACTGATCACCCGTTTCTATTACAAAATCCTGTTTTTTCCAGGGACCGTTTTTGCCGTTGCCAGTTTGGGGTGCCAATAAATGGAGAAGTGTTCCTGTTATTTCCATAAAGTTATTTTTTGAAAAAGAACTAAATTAACTGAAATGTTTTTTAATCAGCCAATTTTTTAACAGGAATTCACATAAATCAGTCATAATAAGACTGGAAGCATTTAATATCTATTAGTATTTAACAACGCTTCCGCATACATCCAGTCATTTAATTTTCTATTTACACCCTGACATAAATTCTTTTTTTATCTAACCAGAAACCGATGATCCAACAGATAAGCATGTAAAAAATCGCAAAAAGAAAAGATCCGATTGCGCCTGGTAAAACCGCCTGAAAAAAGACTTTGTTAATCCAGTTGTATAAATTTACACCGGGGGATATATGAATCATAATAGCGACAACAAATAGTATTTCAGACAAAAGATAGATGAACAAAGGGTTTTTGCCGAAAACCAGGAAAAATCTTGTCCAATTAAACCGGTTCCAGTTTTTGAATTCTACGCAATATAATAATGCTGAAATGATGATGATATCAATGCCTGTTGTTAGTAATACGAAGGAGCTTGTCCATAATTTTTTGTTGATGGGAAAAAGCATATTCCAGCAGATCGCAATAAAAATAAGTAAACTGCCTGTTAATAAAAGTTTGGTAAGGGTTTCGAATCCCTTGCCGTTTTTCTGGATGTATCTTCCGGTATAATATCCTATAGTAACGTTTACGATCGCAGGCAAAGTGCTCAGTACGCCTTCCGGGTCGAAGGCAATGCCTTCTCCATGGTAAAGATGAAATTCACCAAATAACCATTTATCAAGATAGAGGCCGGCATTTCCTAATATACTATAAGGTTGTTGTGCATCACCAAAAAGCAGTAATAAAATCCAATATGCAATTAATAATAATCCGCTAATGATATATGTTTTCCTGACAGAAAAATAATGAATAATAAGCGAGGCGAAAAAATAACAAAGAGCGATACGCTGTAATACTCCCATGATTCGGGTGTTGCGAATAGGAGCTGCAATGACGTGGCCTGCAGCATCCAATTGAAAGAAAGGAAACCAGTACATAAGGTAGCCTAATAAAAAGATCAGTATGGTACGCCTGAAGACCTTGCTGAGCAGTGTGCCGGCTCCCATTTGCTTATACCTGTCCATAGAAAAACTCATAGCATTTCCAACGGCAAATAAAAAAGAAGGAAATACAAGATCGGTAGGTGTAAACCCGTGCCAGCCTGCATGTTCAAGTGGTGCAAAAGGCACAGCACCGCTGCCCGGAGTATTGACAATGATCATGAAACAAATCGTCATTCCACGAAAAACGTCGAGGGAAAGAAAACGTTCGGATAGTTTTGCCATCTGGGAGTAGTTAAATATGAAAGAGAGTTATTAGCCGATTATTGTTCTAATATAAACTTTTCCACAGTAAGAAATTGCTGACAGTTATTTAGAATTCGATTTTGTTATTCATCGGTTAATGGCCGGTCCATTATCTCTGTTTTAAGGATATCGTTTCCTTCCGGGGAAAAAGTTACTTCTGCTTTTTTATTTTGCACGGTGCCGGTAGAATCTTGGTAAACAAAATTGATGGTATATCGAATGGGATGACCGATCATGGCATAGGGCCATACCTGTAAAGTATCTTCCTTGAAACTGGTGATACTAAAACTCCTGTTGCTATGTAGTTGCCGCCTGGCCCAGTCTTTGGCAATAATTTGTCTTTTATCACTATCAAAGTGGCGTGCTTCACAGGCAGTCAGTAGCAACAGAAAAAAAATAGGAATGTATTTCATGATCATTGCTGATTTAATGAGATTACCAGTGGTTCAATTATGATCCAGGTATTTTATGGTTAAGGTACATTTTTTTTAAACTTGTTATAATATCATTTAAAGAGTTAGCCCTATTCAAACTTGCTTTTATTCTGGCAGACCAGGTATTATTTGATTTATATCAAAGCTACTCAGCGCGGATGTGTTTACATTTATAACGTAAAACCAAAATATGAACATCGTTTTACCCCAATTTGTAACGAATAATTTTCCTTCGACCCGACCTCAATTATTAAAAGTAATTTTGAATAAAATGATAAGTATGTCAGCGTCTTTATTGGATAGCGAACTAAATAAATATTGGTCAGTACTGACTCGGGAACAAAAAGAGTCTATTTTAAATGTAATAAAATCTTTTATTTATCCTAACGAAATAGTGAGCCTGGCTCCATACAATAATGAAATACATGAGTCAGTAAATAGGGTTGAATCTGGAGAATTTATTTCACACGAAGATGTAGAGCGGATGTCAAAGGAATGGCAATGAAAAGAAAAATCCAATGGGATAAGGCAGCCGTAATTTATTTTCGGGGATCTATTGGTTATATCCGTATTAAGTCACCACAAAACGCCGACAAAGTAAAAAAATAAATACTTCAAAAAATCAGCAACTTATCTTTAGCTCCCGGAATATACCCTGTAGATAAACACAAAATAGATAATAGAGGAAATCACCGGGCCTTTGAGTTGCACCATTATAGAATCAGTTATTTGGTTAAGAGTACACAATTGTTTTAGCCAGGGTAAGACATACTAGCCAGAAACCTTTACAATACTAATCGATATTCAGTCAGCGCGGAGCGATCCCCTCACAGCCCTTTGTTAACATAATCGATTATTGGTTTGCTCCGAATTACATAAATTACAATCATGCGATTAATTCATACTGCCGACTGGCACCTCGGCCAACGATTTAAAGATAATCTTGACCGGAGAGAAGAACATGAGCATTTCCTCAATTGGCTTTTGCAAACTATTGAAATTAAAAAAACAGATGTCCTGATTATTGCGGGTGATATTTTCGATTCTCCTAATCCACCTCCATATGCCCAGCAGCAATACTATTCTTTTCTTGCGAAATTATATGCACAGGGTATTTGCAAAGATGTAGTAGTAACAGGGGGCAATCATGACTCCCCGGATAGACTCAACGCTCCGAAAGAATTATTGAAAGTGCTAAACGTGCATGTGGTAGGGGCGATACCTGAGGATAGCATCCCTGCGTATATAGCTTTGCCACAGGAGGCACCTCAACCTTCTGTTGTAATAGTGGCAGTTCCTTTTCTCCGCGACCAGGATATTCTTCGAAGCCAGGATAAAGAATCGATATCCGGCAGGGAAGAGCGCATCCGGCAGGGGATCGTTTCACATTACCAGAAGTGTTTAGAGGCAGTTAGCCATTTCAAAGACAAGTTTATTCCTATTATTGCTACCGGTCATTTATTTGCGCAAGGCTGTGAAGCCTCTCCAGACTCAGAAAGGCTAATTCATATCGGTACTCTTGGCCAGGTAAGCGCCTCCGATTTTCCGGCAGCTTTCGACTATATCGCTCTGGGCCACCTACACCGAGCACAGGTGGTTGCCGGCAAAAATCATATTCGCTATTGCGGTTCCCCGATACCCTTATCATTTTCCGAAAGGGATTATAAACACCAGGTAGTTTTATTGGAATGCAGGGACGGGGGAAAACTGGAAATCAGCAGCCAGGAGATTCCTGTATTACGGCAACTCAAAAGGGTAGAAGGAAGTTTACCTGTTATTAAAGAAAAACTGCTACAACTGATGCGGGCTCCTCATCAATTAACAACATGGGCGGAACTTTGGATCCACAGCGATGAAAGTCCTGTGTTGGTGGCCGAACAAGTGCGGAAACTGGCGGAAGAAATAAAGGCAGAAGTCAGGATTGTAGACTTTCGGCAAACAAAATCAGCAGACACCAGTTCGGACATACCGACAATCAATCACGCCGAAGCGTTGGAAGACTTGCAACCGATGGAGGTTTTTACAAGATTGCTCGACGCACAACAGATTAGGGAAGGAAGGGAAATGTTGCTGGAGGCTTTTACCGAATTGCTATCCCAGGATGACTATCCAGGGCTGATTGCATAATAAAACAAATAGACACTAATGAAAATTCTCTCGATAGCTGGCCGAAATCTCAACTCCCTCAGCCTTGAGTTTAAGGTTGACTTTACAACTGGCCCATTAAAAGACTGTGGCATTTTTGCTATCACGGGACCAACTGGCGCAGGCAAAACTACTTTGCTGGATGCCATCACTCTAGCCCTGTACGGTAAAACGCCAAGGTCTGCCACAGATGAAGACATCATAAGCTATGGCTCCAGTGACGCATGGGCGGAAGTGGTTTTTCAAACTTCGGAAGGGATGTTTAAAAGTGAATGGAAAGTGCGTCGTGCCCATCGTAAGTATGATGGCGCCGTGCAGCAATCCAGTATGGAAGTGAGCACTTTTCCCGAAGGAAAAATTCTCACCTATAAAAAGCGGGACGCACAGGACAAAGTAAAAGAACTGATAAAGCTGGAATATGACCAATTTCTTAAATCCGTTTTACTAGCCCAGGGCGCTTTTAAAGCGTTTCTTGACGCCAGGGAAGGCGAGCGTGGCGAAATGCTGGAAAAAATCTCGGATACCTCTCTATATACAGCGCTCTCTAAAAAAGCCTTTGAACGGAAAAGAAAGGAAGAACAGGCGCTTCATATCCTGCAGGCTGCTCTTGGTAATGTGGTGTTACTATCAGAGGAAGAACGCATAACGTATGAAAACAGCATAGGGGAACTGAAAGAATCAGAACGAAACAAGCATAAGGATTTTGCGGATCTTCGGATCAAATTCAACTGGCTACAATCAATTGAAGATCTCACCAAAAAGAAGGTGGATGCAGAAAATGACGTAACAATTTCCAGGCAAAGGCTGGAAGCGGAGCAGCCAAATCTTCAGCGTTGGGAATCACACTTGCAGGTTGCCGGTTTTGAACCGGAATGGGCGCAGTATCTTAGTAAAATTCAGGAATGCTTATCACAGAAGGAAAATATAAATAATTTAGAAGGTAAACTTGTGCAGCTCGCAAAAAAAAGAGAATCGGCCAAAATCATATTAGAAACTGCTCAAAAAATTACCGACCAGGCCATCAAATGTAAAGAAGAAAAGATGCCTCGCATACTTGAAGCCATTGTGCGGCAAAGAGATATGCTTTCTTTTAAAAAAGAAGTTGAAGGGATACAGGAAAAGCGTAAAGCTAAAATTTTAGAAGAATTTGGGTGCAGGTCAAAAATCATCCATAATGAGAAAGTATTAGCCAGTAACAAGAAAATGCTGGAAGAATTGAAAACTTGGTTTGGTCATCATCAATATTATGCTGAAGCAGGCGCGAGCTATACCCAGGCGAGCCTCATCGTAAGCCAGTTGAAGCGAAGCAAAGAAGATATTGAATTGTATCAATCGGCCATTTTAAACGGAGAAACCCAGCTATCACAGGCTGCACAGAAACTCCTGAAATCTGCGTCGATTGAAAAGCATGCGGTTGAAGAACTACAATTGAACCAGGATGTACGCGATAAGACAATGCAACAACTTAGTGAATTCAGAAGCCAGTTATTGATTCAAATACAGGAAAATAGTCTGCGCCAGGAAAACAACGTCCTTCACATAGAAGAAAGACAAAACCTGCTTTCCCGGCAGCAATTTCTTGTTGATCATCTGTCAAGGTTACATGAAGGCGAGGCTTGTCCGTTATGCGGATCAACGGATCACCCTAATCAAACACTCTCCATTGAAGAACTGAAAGTTGAGATCAACCAAATACAGGCTGATATCAAGAAACACCAGGTTATTCTGAAAACAAACATACAGCTTCAAAAAACTCTCGAAAAGCTGTTGGGCAGTTTGGACGATTTTAATAAACTATCAGAGGTTGAAATCGCACCACTTGCACCAAATTTTGAAACTATTTTTAATGAGCTGATTCAATTATGGAAGCTACTACCACAAATGCAAAATGAAACATCTAAAAAGCTGGCATTCGAAAGTCAGTTGCAGCAAAGCCTTGCTGAAAAAATTACTCATTTTGAAACAGAAAAAGAAAAAGCAAAAGAAAAATTGCACCAGTCACAGGCTACGGTGGCCGTGTATGTAATTGGTCTTCAGGAAATAGCTAATCAGTACCTTACAAAATTAGACCTGGCTGCCCCGGAAACCTTGCCACAAGTGTTAAAAAAATATTCCGAAGAATATCATCAAAAAACTAAAGATGAATCAATTCTAACGGGAGCGATCCCAGGCACGGAAGCGGCAATCGAAGCTCTGAAAGAACAAGTAATGGGACTCGGCCATGATATGCTTCAACTTCAAACAGACATAAACGAGAAGAATGCAATTATACAACAGTATGTTAATGAAATTACGGAGGCACATGCCGGGTTTACATCTCCTGAAGGGGCACAAGACCAACTGAATAAGGATGAAAAAGCTGCCAATAACTACTCTAAACAAGCCAACGAACAATTTAATGCTATTCTCCAGGAAAGTGGGACAATAACAGGTGAAAAAAATAACGCGGAAACAGCATGCAAAGATCTTGAATCATCAATTGACGAATTTAAAACCAGCATGGAGGACGGGTTGAAGGAATTGGGCTGGGAAGCGGACGTCGATCTTATTCGCCTTAAGTTACTCATTGGGAATGAACGGGTGATATTACAGAAGTTGCACAAAACCCTGCATGATAACCTGGTACTTTCCCTGGCCCATTTTGAGACCTGTAAAAAACAACTTCATCATCAATTGTCTTTAGAAATTACAACAGAGCATGCGAATAGTATTGATGAGAACATGAAAATTGTACAAGAAACCATCCAGGAAATTAACCGGGAACTTGGCCGAATGATCCGGGTTTTGGCAGAAGATGATGAAAAGAAAGCCCGGCTGAAAGAAGTAACAATAAAAATTGAGGCACAGAAAGCGGTTTTACTTAAATGGTCCTCGTTGTCTGATTTAATAGGCTCGGCAGACGGCAAAAAGTTTAACCAGTTTGCCCAGGGTCTTACGCTCGACAGGCTTATTCTGCTGGCTAATCACCACCTTCAATTACTCAATGATCGCTATCTGCTGAAAAGAAATATCATAGAACAGGGATTGCGATTACTAATTGTTGATTTGTACCAGGCCGATAATGAAAGAGAAATTAACACTCTTTCTGGTGGTGAAAGCTTTCTTGTGAGCCTAGCGCTGGCGCTCGGCCTTTCGGAAATGACCTCAAAACTTACAACAATTGACTCACTTTTTATAGACGAAGGTTTTGGAACGCTTGATGCCGATACACTGGAAGTTGCGTTAAATGCATTGCGGGGACTTCAAATAGGCGGCAAAACAATCGGCATTATCTCTCATGTGGAGAGATTAAAGGAAGAAATTTATACCCAGGTGGAAATAACAAAGGGGTCGGATGGCTTCAGCAGTTTAAAAGTCATTCCTTAAAGTACTAATTCTGTAAATTCTCTAATTCTGAGAATTCTGATCAAAAAAAAGGTCCCCTGTAGAAACAGGAGACCTCAACGATTGCTTGCCATATGAAAAAAAGGTACTTATCTATTTAAAAAAAGGGTTTCATTTTCAACACTTTTCTTAATCTTCAAAGCCATATTTAACACCCCTAATGTGTTGTTTATACGCAAAGATGAAATAGGTAACCCGATTTAGAAATCTTTTTTAGGTTGTTTGTTGATGGCCCTAGCCCTCCATTTAAACTAAATTGCAGCTATATCGGCGGAGAAGCCAGTAAATACAGGGATTTATTTTTTTTGAGTGCCAGTTTGTGTACTACAAATTTTCTTTTGGTAAAAGGTTTAGACGTTAACAGCAGGATGGACTAAATATTTTTTAGCTTCTCACCCGGTTCGTTGGTTTCCCGGTTTGTAACTTTAAATTTGAATATTTTGAAAGACTTTAAAAAATATTATATTATCCCATCGCCTCCCGAAGAGTTGTATATGGCCCTGACAAATGCGGCAACCATACAACTTTGGACAGGTGCGCCCGCTGAAATGAGTACGGAAGAAGGTTCAGAGTTTTCCTTGTGGGACGGAAGTATCGCAGGACAAAACTTATCGTTTATCCCGGGCAAAAAAATAGTGCAGGAATGGTACTTTGGTGATCAATCAGCACCGTCTATTGTAACTATTGTATTACATCCACATAAACATGGTACTTCTGCAGAATTAAAGCATACCAATATTCCGGATGATGATTTGAGCGAAATTGTGGAGGGATGGAATACCAACTATTTCGGGTCACTTATTGAGTTTTATGAAGAATAATTGAAAAAATTATGAGTGAAGATCCTCAACAACCTAACCCTGCGTTACTACTCCAATTGGTATCCATGAAAATGCCTTTCGGAAAATATAAAGATGTGCTGCTTTGTAATCTGCCCGTATCGTACCTGGAATGGTTTCAACAAAAAGGTTTTCCAAAAGGCAAACTTGGTGTGTTGCTGGAGACGATGTACGAGATAAGAATAAACGGGTTGGCATACCTGCTGGAACCGCTGAAGGGTAAGTAGATGCCTTTAAGAAGGCGTTTGTAGGGGCCGGGCTTGCCCCCGCCCTGACTGCGTCCGAAACTGCTATATATTATGGGAACGTGGACAGAATACCAGATGTCTCCGGTGTAACAGGCCGGGGGGCAAGCCCTGCCCCTACCAACGTCTTGACTAACGAACATTAATGGACGATTTACCCGGCTAAGGCTGGCAGAATATTTATTTAAAAGTTTATTAACTGGAGATGAGCCACCGCAATTTCAAACATGCTTAAGGTGCGGGCAAGCCAAGCCCCTACAGATAATTCACACCTCAGGCCTGGTATATCCACAAGCTATCTGTAAACCATTTTCTCGAGTCATAAAAGTTTTCCAGCAGTTTATACCCGCAATCAACCGCCATCTTCTCAACCTGGTCAATCCCGTATTTCTGCGATATTTCTGTTAATACTGGCTCCCCTTCACTAAAGAAAATAAAATCTGCTTCACCAATACGTACTACCTGGTCCTGCAGGCTAACAAGATAGCTCTTACAGGCCCCGGTCTGTGGGTCATAAACCGGGTAATGATCGAACTGGGTAGTTTTAAAATCAGCTTCCAGTTCCCGGTTTATCCTGTGAAGCAGGTTAATATTAAATTGTTTGGTAATGCCTGCTTTGTCATTGTAAGCATCCAAAATGATATAGGGGTTTTTGGCGAGGTCAAAACCGGTTAGTAACATATCACCCGGGGAAAGATGCTCCCTGATTTCTTTGCAAAATTCCGCAGCTTCTTCTCTCGAAAAATTACCGATATTGGAGCCAAGGAACAAAACCAGTTTATTTCTTTTCGAAAGAGCACTGGCTTTCTGCAACATTTCCAGGTATTCTCCATGCAGCGTATGCATTGTAAGACCTGGTAATGTTCCTGGTAGTACTTCTTCTAACTGGCGTATAACATTCCCGGAAATATCAATGGGGAAATAGGTAAAAGGTATTTTTTTGTGGATAAGCTCTTCTAAAAAGAAACGTGATTTAAAAGCGTTACCAGCACCGAGTTCCACCACATCAAATTCTTTATGATAAGAGGATATGGTATCGATTATTAAACTGCTTTGTTTTGATAATATTTCCAATTCGCAATTAGTGAGATAATATTCCGGGCACTTCATAATAGCCTCAAATAGCCGGTCACCTTCTTTATCGTAAAAATATTTAGAATCTAAATGTTTCTTAGGCGCAGACAGGCCATTAAAAACATCCTGGAAAAATGTATTCATATGGATTCAATTATTCCGCTAAACGAATACCCGTATATTGCCATCTAAGCGGAGGATGAAAAAAATTCCGGTAACTGATTCGGCTATGGCCTGAAGGTGTTACTTCCGACGCGCCTCTTAATACTTTCTGGTTCACCATAAACTTCCCATTATATTCCCCAATTGCACCGTCTGCCTTTTTAAAACCCGGATAAGGAAGGTAAGCGCTCTCTGTCCACTCCCACCGTTTACCCCACTGAAATTTCTGTGCCGCCACTTCCCATTCAAATTCTGTAGGAAGCCTTTTGCCTTTCCACGAAGCATAGGCAAATGCTTCATAATAGCTTATGTGACAAACGGCTTCTGCCAGGTCAAGCGGCTTGAGGCCATTAAGCGTATATTGAAACCACTCGTTATCGATAAGAAACCAATACATGGGGCATTTCACCTGCCTGGTCTGAAACCAATCCCATCCTTCAGCATGCCAGAAAATAAAGTTTTGGTAACCGCCACTGTTGATAAATTCAAGGTATTCTTCATTATTTACCAGGCGATTGGCAATTCTATATCGCTGTAGAAAAACCTGGTGCCTCGACAGCTCGTTATCAAAACAAAATCCGTTGCCATTGTAACCCACTTCGTAAACATTGCTTTCCATCTCGATGAATGATTCATCAACAGTACTATATTCCTTCGCCAACTTGATATCGGTGTATGGTGGAAACAGGGGGTTATTTCCCAGGATATATTTTATATCTGTGGAAAGAAGCTCCTGGTGCTGTTGTTCGTGGTTAAGTCCTAACTCCATTAGTTCAAGCAATTCCTGCGAAAGATCACCCGATAAAAATTTTTCCATCGCTTCGTCTACATGATTGCGATAGGTATAAATATCTTCTACTGTTGGACGGCTAAGGTTACCCCGGTCTGTTCTGATAACGCGGTTGCCCACTGTTTCATAATAACTGTTGAAAACAAAATTGTACAACGGGTTGAATTCGTGGTAACCGGGAAGATGAGGTTTTAAAAAAAATGTTTCGAAAAACCAGGTGCTATGTCCAAGGTGCCATTTGGGCGGACTCACATCTGGTACTGGTTGAACCACGTAGTCTTCGGTTTGAAGCGGCTTACATAAATCTTCTGTATGCTTACGTACAAGTGAATATTTACTTAATAATGAATTCATGCTATTGTTCTTGATCAATTTCCTTTTTTAAATCCGAAATGGTACGAATCTTCATTTCGTCGGCCTGCTTTCTTCGCATCATGAGCGCATAAGCGTTGTTAAAACCTATGGGTTTCAGCCAGGAGATATCGTATCTTTTATTAAACTCAGTTTGCACGTACCGGTATACTGCGTCTTTATTGTTAATTATTGATGACAATGCCACAGCATCAGGCTGCAGCATTACCAGCAGGCCGGTACCAGTGTATTCAGGATAACAATCTATTTCCTCATTAGTTAAAGCATCGAAACAAATTTTTGTGCCCCCGAGACCTGTTTTCGTAATTACTTTTAGATCCGTAAATCCTGTGATAAGCATTTTATACATGTTGACAAGGATATATTGCTCCGCGAATATTTTAGAACCCAGGCGAATAGTGCCTTTGTTGCCATTCCGGGAATGCTTAAATAACGATCGGGATACCAGGAAATCATGGGCTATTTTTTCAGGATCTTCCTTTAAAAAATCGGCCCGGTAATTCAATTCGGTCATTATCGAATCGTTTATCACACCGGTAAGCAGGTTCAGCGTTTCTTCCAGTTCAGGGTATTGTTTCAAGACTTTATTACGAATAAGCGGAGCCGCATAATAAGGGGGAAATATTCCCTTATCGTCAAGAAGTATCTGTAAGTCAAATGCTTTTATGCGTCCATCGGTACTATAACCGCTGATCACATCTAATTTCTTTTCCTGTGCAGCCTTATACATTACAGCATCGCTAATAACAACAGTTCGAATCCGAAGATGGTATTTCTCTTTTAGTCCGAGATAGCCGTCCGTACGCCCCATAAATTCAGGGGTGAAACCTGCTAAAAGTTTGCCTTCATATACGGAGGGCAGCAGGTAAAAAGAAGAAAGAAGAAGGATAGCGGCTGGAAGAACTAGTACCCCAGCCTTTAATTTTCGAAGGTTCAATCCCTGGACTTTAGACAGCAGGAAATCAAAAAGAATAGCGAGCAGGGCTGCCGGGATGGCACCAGCAAGTATCATATTAGTATTGTTTAGTGCGATGCCGCCGAATATGAATTCTCCCAATCCGCCCGCGGCAATATAAGCTGCTAACGTGGCTACGCCCACATTTATTACGGTAGCAGTACGGATGCCGGCCAATATAACGGGCATGGATAGGGGCAATTGAACTTTGAATAATACCTGGCGACGGCTCATGCCTAATCCCCGTGCCGCTTCGGTTACAGTTGCATTTACGCCCGTGATGCCGGTATATGTATTACGGATGATGGGTAACAGGGCATATAAGAACAAGGCTACAATGGCCGGCCGGGCGCCTATACCTAATATCGGTATCATTATACCCAGTAGTGCTATACTTGGGATCGTTTGTAAAACCCCGGCAACCCCTAAAATGGTTCCTGCCCACTTTTTTTGTTCAGCAATAAAGATTCCCAAAGGGATACCAATACAAACTGCAATAAATAACGAAATAAAAGTAAGGCCGATATGTTCCAAAGTCTGGCTAAGGATTTTGTCTCCCTGCTGACTTAGAAATTCGAGAAATGATGGTTGTTGATCGGGCATCCTTATTGATTATTTAAGCGGTTCATCGCAGCCATCAATGAAAGAAAATTTACCTGCTTTGTTTGATTGGTGTTGGTATCGTGTACATCAAGAAGGCCTTTATGTGTATTGTTTTGTGTATAGAAAATTTCCATTGCGTCCCAAACAGTAGTGCCCGAATTGATGACTGATGCCGGAGAACCTGTTTGATCCTTGCTTTCCGGAAAGAATGACCAAAGCCTGGCTAATTTTACAGAACGGAATGCCAGTTGTGTTTTTTCCTGCTTCAAAAAACTACGGACGAATTCATTTACAGGTTCAAAGATTAATTCATCCGGGCTTCCAAATTGTACAATTTTCCCTTTGTCCATCAAACATACCCTGTCTGCCAAAGCGAATGCTTCCTGTACATCATGTGTAACCATTATGATTGTTTTTCTTTTAAATTCATCCAGCTCACTTAATTCTTTCCGGATAGTATTGCGTGTAATGGTATCTAACGCGCCGAATGGTTCGTCCATTAATAATACCGGCGGATCTGCTGCAAGGGCTCTGGCTAATCCTACTCTTTGTTGTTGACCGCCGCTCAGCTGATCAGGATACACATGCAGGTATTTCTCTGGTGGAAGATGCAGTTTTTCCATTAACTCAATGGTTCTTTTCCTGGTTTTCTCTTTATCACGTTGAAGCAAATTGGGAACTATCGCGATATTTTCCGCTACGGTGTAATGAGGAAACAGGCCGTTATGCTGCAAGACATACCCTATAGAGCGTCGAAGTTTTTCAGGTTGCTGATCCAGGATGTTTTCCCCGTTTACTTTTATGGTGCCTTCTGAGGGTTCCGTAAGACGGTTAATCATACGCAGGGTGGTTGTTTTACCACAACCGCTGGTTCCAAGAAATACAAGGTTCTCTCCTTCATTTACCTCGAAAGAAATATCATCCACCGCTTTTATATTTCCAAAATATTTGCTTGCATGTTTTACAGAGATCATTGTAGGAATTTATTTATCAAGCGGCATAAAAAGGTTGTTTAATGATTCTGAATATAAAGGGTGAGCGAAAATATTCTCACGAATTTGCTCATACGTAATTTTTCCCATCATGGCCATTTGCAATACAGACATTACTTCTCCCCCTTCGGCTCCCAGGATGGCTGCTCCCAATATCTGTTTGGTGTCTTTATCAACAATGGCTTTCATTAATCCATTTGTTTCACCTGTTTCAATGCCTCTCGCTACATGATCCATGGGCAACGATACCACCTCAATGTTTAATCCCTGCGTGCGTGCCTCTTTTTCTGTAAGCCCGATACGACCTAGCTGTGGATCGGTAAACATCGTGTAAGGAACAGGCCTTCCTTTAATAGAGATTTTTGATTGATGAAGAATGTTTTTTGTAAGAATGATATAATCATTGTACGCGATGTGCGTAAAAGCAGGACCACCTTTTACATCTCCTAAAGCATAAATACCAGGCTCAGAGGTTTGCAGGTACTCATCTACGTTAATGTAACCTTTCCCATTAGTATATACGCCTGTTTTTTCAAGTTGCAATGTTTTTGTTTGAGGCGTTCGCCCTGCAGCCAACAATAAATCAGAACCGTGGATCGTGATATTCCCTGTATCCTTTACACTGGTCAAAACAATGGACCCGTCACCAATGCGGGCTATTTTTTCTGCTTTGGCATTCAGAAATATTTTTATACCCTCTTCTTTAAAAAAATCCTGGATAGAAGACGCAATGTCTTCATCTTCTTTCGGAAGAAAAACCGGATCCATTATTATCATGCTTACCTCAGTTCCAAATCGCCTGAACATCTGGGCAAATTCAAGGGCTACATAACCCCCTCCCACAACCAGTAGGTGCCTGGGAAGTTTTTCCACATCGAGCAAGGTGGTAGAAGTATAATATGGAATATTTTTGATTCCTTCAATCTCAGGGATTCTCGGGCTTGTGCCTGTGTTTATAAAAATTTTATCGGCGGTGTAGGTTTCTGTAGTTCCTTCCTGTAAATGAACCTCTATCATTTTCCTGCCGGAAAATGTTGCCTCGCCCATCACCAGGGTGAGATTAGGAGTACTCAGAAGACCCCTTTCAGCAGATTCTCGAAAAGAAGTTACAATACTATTTTTTCTTTCAATGATTTTTTCCAGGTTCACGGTACAGTCGCCGGAATGTATGCCGAGGTTTTCACTTTGCCTGACAGAATGCGCCATTTTTGCAGAGGCAATCATAGCCTTAGTGGGGGTACAACCATCGTTTATACAAGTTCCTCCCACCATTCTTTTTTCAATGAGTGCTGTTTTAAGGCCTGCCTTTGCCAGCTTTTTAGATAAGGGAGTCCCGCCCTGACCTGACCCAATTACTATCGCATCAAATGTTTGCATTGGTTTATTTATTGGATGAGTTGTTTGGTAGCTCAAAACTGCAGGTTTATTAAAATTGGTGAATCATGAGATTTATAAATATCACAAGGGTAAACGCAAAACGCCTTCAATAATCGTCACGGCCTTACCTTCGATCAAAACCCTGTCATCTTCTACCAGTAAATTTAATGCACCTCCTCTTGAAGATGCCTGGTAAGCGAACAGGTTCTGTTTTCCTAATTTCTCAGACCAATATGGTGCCAGGGCACAGTGTGAAGAACCGGTAACCGGGTCTTCATCAACACCATGCGCAGGTACAAAAGAGCGGGAGATAAAATCATAGGCCGATGATGGCTCCGACTGACTGGTTGCTACTACTGTTTCATAATTTTTCAGCACCGAAAAGTCAGGTTTGAGTGAAAGAACTTCTTTTTCATTAGCCAGTTCTAAAATAAACCTGCCGTCACTTGAATAGACGGCATTTATAGGGTTGCTTCCTAAAGCATCTATTATTTCCTTAGGAACATCAACTTTGCTTAAACTGAACCTGGGAAAATTTAGTTGGATCCATTCGCTTTTTTTAGTTACGGTCAACAATCCGCTTTCTGTGAAAAACCGCGCTGAGGTACTTTCCGGCAAAATACCTTTTTCCCAAAGAATATGTGCGCTTGCCAGTGTCGCATGTCCACATAACTTAATCTCCACGGTAGGCGTAAACCAGCGAAGAGTAAATCCATCTTCTGTTTGAAGGACGAAAGCCGTTTCCGCCAGGTTGTTTTCAAAGGCGATCTTCTGCATAAGGTCATCCGGAATTACTACTTCGAGTAAACAAATAGCTGCGGGATTTCCTTTAAAGGGAGTATCTGTAAACGCATCAACCTGGTAAAATGAAATATGTTTCACTGGTTAAAAATTATATTTGCAAAGAAACAAAAAACTTACCTTCCCCTCCAACAATTACAATAGTATAAAGTAATTTTATTCCGGATAATCGAAATGCAAACAGATACAGACATTATAAAGCAAACGAGCGCATGGATACAGGAAGTGGTTGTAGGTAGTAATTTTTGCCCTTTTGCTGCCAGGGAACTAAAGCTGGGAAGTATACATTACGAGGTGATAAGGTCGGGTGATATCAATACCTGCCTGCAAGCGCTCTCCCTCGAATTTCAGCGACTTGACGGTGACGAGACTGTTGAAACCACGTTGTTGATATTTCCTGATCATTTTGGTGATTTCTACAGGTATCTTGAATTAACTGACTTTGCGGAAAAATTTTTAGTTGACCAGGGTAAAGAAGGAGTGTACCAGGTAGCCAGTTTTCATCCAGAATATCTTTTTGCAGGATCCACGTCAATAGATGCGGCTAATTATACCAACCGGTCATTATTTCCCATGTTACACCTGTTACGAGAAGCAAGTTTAACAAGTGCACTGGCTAAATTTCCGCATCCCGAAAAGATACCTGGAAACAACATAACGTATGCGCGCAAAAAAGGGCTTGAATATATGAGGGCGCTTAGAGAGTCGTGCAGGATTTAGGTATGAGTTTTCGAACAGCGGCGCCGATATCACCCCTACAAACGCCCCTACATTTTAGTCAGGCATTGGATCATAATTCTGGTTATTGGCGGATGCTATATAGTAGGTGTGAGATGGCGGTGTGAGGTGTGAGTGCCTAAAACTTTAATTAATGAACATACTAATTTAATTTCAACACAACAAAAATTCCTGCTTTAATACTTTTATTTCTGGTTATGAACTTCGCAATTGCTTTTCCTCATACCTCATACCTCACAGCTTTTTCACGTAGTTTCTCCATTTTTCAATCACTTCCAGCATATCATCTGCTAATTCACTTTCGAACACAACGGTTTCTTTTGATGTGGGATGTTCAAAACCTATAATCTTGGCATGGAGTGCCTGGCGGGTGCATATTTGAAAACAGTTATTTACAAATTGCTGGTATTTAGAATAAACGGTTCCCTTAACTATGCGATCACCGCCATAGGTATCGTCATTAAAGAGGGGATGCCCGATATGTTGCATGTGCACCCGGATCTGGTGGGTTCGGCCCGTTTCCAGCCTGCATTCAATTAATGTAACATATCCAAAACGTTCCAAAACCTTGTAATGCGTAATAGCTTCCTTTCCCGAGTCGCCTTCGGGATAAGCATCGAATAGCTTGCGCGTTTTCTTATGACGGCCGATATGCGTGATAATGGTCCCTGTTTCCTGTTCCATATCGCCCCAAACTAAAGCATGGTACCTTCTTATTACGGTATGATCAAAAAATTGCTTGGCCAGGTAAGAAACTGCCTGCGGGTTTTTAGCCAGCACCATTAATCCACTGGTGTTTTTATCAATCCGGTGCACCAGTCCAAAACGCGGCAGAATTTCTTCGGAGATTAAATTATTTTTTTCCAGGAGATAATAAGCAACCCCATTGATAAGTGTTCCTGTGTAATTGCCGCACCCGGGATGCACCACCATTCCAGCGGGCTTATTTATGATAATGATGTCATAATCCTCAAAGAAGATATTTAAAGGCATTTTTTCAGGGATAATCTCTTCTCCCTGAACTTCTTTATCGGAATAAACTACGATTTCGTCGTTTGGCCTGATCTTATAATTGGACTGAACAATCTTCTGGTTTACCAGCACCCTGCCGCTTTCAATGGCTTTCTGAACCTTATTTCGGGTGGCATGCTCGGTTCGTGCCACTAAAAACTTATCTAACCGAACAGGTTCCTGCCCCTTATCCACAACAATCGTCATTCGTTCAAAAAGCTCTTCCGTTTCTTCCGGGTTTTCGATGTCATTTTCCAATCCTACTACCGTTGTCATGAAAGAATTTTGTGCAAAAATAGTAAAGTAAAGAGTCAATGATCAAGTCACAATAAAGAAATAAATTTGCAGCCTATGCAAAATGTAGTGTTCCGCGATCTTGGAAAGATGGATTATTTGTCTGCATGGAATTACCAGGAGACTTTGTTACAGGAAAATGTACAGGCTAAAATGGATGCCCGCAAGCAGATTTCATTGGCTGTTGCACCAGGCGAAACGTCCAGCCCAACGGATCTAATTCGGTCTGTTGATCTCCCGGTACCAACCGTTAATTATCTGCTGTTACTTGAGCATCTGCCTGTTTACACCCTGGGTAAAAGCGGGCTGCCTGAAAATATCCTGATAACAGAGCGGGAGATGGAGCAAAAAGGAATCGACTTTTTTAAAACTAACAGGGGAGGAGACATCACGTTTCATGGACCGGAACAATTAGTCGGCTACCCGATCCTTGATTTGGAAAAATTTTATACAGATATTGGCCGGTATCTCCGTGATCTTGAAGAAGTAATTATCAGAACGATTGCAACATACGGACTGAAAGGAGAACGTTCACCCGGCGAAACAGGAGTTTGGCTGGAACCCGCGATACCAGGCAAAGCCCGGAAAATATGCGCCATGGGTGTTCGATGCAGCCGCTGGATTACCATGCATGGCTTTGCGTTGAACGTAAATACTGACCTTAGCTATTTTGATCATATTATTCCCTGTGGTATTCAAAATAAACAGGTGACTTCCCTCAAAAAAGAACTTAATGCAACCATTCCCATGCAGGACGTGAAGGAAAGAGTGAAACAAAACTTTGAAGAGGTATTTAACGTAAAAACGGGCTAGTGTTATGTCGACTTTAAGATAACGCTTTGGCTATCAGCCTTCAGCTTTCAGCTATCAGCTACCAGGAGCATATTATTTCTCGTATTGTTTTCCCGATCCCAAAATCCTGAAAATCCTGGTCAGAAGTCTTTAGGAACATAGAATTTGTGCCTCTCTTTCAACTTACCATCCTCGTATAGTTCAAAAAGAAACCAGCCGGAATGAATAAAATTGGTTTTATCTAAAATAACCAGTGTATCTGTGATATGTTTTATTTCAAAAATCTCTGTCTGGTCTTCTTCGAAGAATTTTAATGCATATTTCCTGGAAACGACATCTGTGAGGGAAATTTTAATATTGCCATCTTTGTCCGTGTAAACATACCTGGAGGGTCTATAGGTTTCTTTTGCTATAAAAGGCCTGATAACCAGTGTGTCTGCCGTTTTCATAAAAAGGGTGTCTTTTGTGCTGTAATTTATTGAATCCCTGAAATGTTTTAGGGTTGATTCGGAAATTCCGCCCAGCAGAACATCTCTACTTTTTATATAGATGATTCGTTCATTGGCTATTTGCGTTTCTTTCTGAAGTTCTTTTAAATTATTCATTTTGGTTATACCAGCAGACTCGTCGGCCGGCTTTTCACTTACCGTATTATTCAAGGTAAAGCCAGTATCTATTTCGGGCCGTTTCGGCATACTAAACACGTATTTACCACTGTCTTTCAAGATATATAACCTATAAAACATATGATTACTGGTTGCCTTGCTGTCGACATAGCCATTCTGTGGAACGGTTGGATCGGGCAATGTGAGAATGGTTTTATAATTTTTCAGGCTGTCGAAAGAGCGTTGGATGCTCAGCTGTTTTATTGCTTTGCCATATGGATTCGTCCAGCTAATAATAATTCGTTCACTTCCCTTATCGATAACGGAAAAATGGGGAAGGGTATCTTGCGCGGCACCAACCCGCGTTAGAAACAACAATACGATTAATATGCTGCAATAAGGGGTCGTCAATAATAAATAGCGCAACTTTTTGATATGTTTTTAATGGTGCAAAGATAATAGTGGAGCTTATCCAAAATACATTATCAAAATTGGTCATTTGAAAAAATCAAAATAATAAGGTTCCGGCAGGTAATGATGCGTTGCCTTGCAATCCGCCACTATGAATAATGAGTATCTTACTGCCAGGTGAAAAATAGTCATTGATTACCAGGTCGGTACAGCCAAATAGTAATTTCCCGGTGTACACGAAATCGGAAGGTATGCCTGTTTGAACATAAAAATAATTTATGAATTGAATCAGTTCAGCCGTTTTTTTGGCATATCCGCCAAAATGATAAGCCTCTATTATTTTACAAAATTTTATCTTTTCCGGATTTTCTGTAAACTTTGTGGGCGAGTAAGATATGCCTTTTAATACGGGAATACCTATTATTTCCTGGTTGGGTAAAGAAGCATTTAATAAACCCTTGTACATGGTAGCCGTTCCGATACAGCATATAATATGGGAGTACCTGTTTATCTCTACCAGGGCTAAAATTTCTGTGCTCCCGGTTATTCCCGCCGGGCCCGCGCCGCCTTCAGGGATAACATAGGGTTGGTTGTATTCATTCGCCAGAATTGTTTTGTATGCCTCCTCATTTTTCCTCGAATAGGATTCCCTGGGTATAAATTCAAGGAACATTCCATAGCTTTTAGCCGCCAATAATGTTGGGGACAATTCTGAAGGCCTCTCCCCCCGGATAATGCCAATAGAAGGCAATCCATAAAGCTTCGCCACGTATGCGGTGGCGATAATATGATTTGACCAGGCGCCTCCAAATGTTAGAATAGAACCGAATTTTTGTTGCAGTGCTTCCCGGAAATAATATTTAAGTTTGAACCATTTGTTACCAGATATCACCGGATGGACCTTATCCAAACGTAGTATATCAATCTCAACCTTTTTCCCTGAATACTCGGAAAGTGAAACAGGCTGAACAATTGCTTTGGACAGATTGACTGGACTATTATCAAAATCACTCATCAACAAACAATTGAAGTTATTGGATATATTAATCTTTCTGAAAATGTATTAGAAGCATATCCATTTAAACATATCATAATGAATATCGTGCTTTTACGCAATTCGACAAGCTTGTATTAGTATAAATTGAAGAAATTTTGCATAAAATACTGTAAATGAAGGTTTTTGAAAAATTAATCGGGTTGGAACATTCCTTTTTTCTATTTTCGTGCCAATAAATAATTAAGCATGGAACCTACATTGTTGATTTTAGCTGCTGGAATGGCATCGCGGTATGGAAGTATGAAGCAAATACAATCTTTTGGGCCAAGTGGTGAGACTATCATGGATTATTCCATTTATGATGCCATGCGCTCGGGATTTAAAAAAGTTGTCTTTATTATTCGGAAGGACTTTGCGGATAATTTCAAAGCGATTTTTGAACCCAAACTCAAGGGGAAAATTGTCACCGATTATGTATACCAGGATCTTCATTCCTTTGTAGGTGATTTTCAGGTTCCGGCTGAAAGAACAAAACCATGGGGAACGGCCCATGCTGTGTTATGTGCCAAAGATGCCGTAAAAGAGCCATTTGCCGTAATAAATGCGGATGACTTTTACGGAAGGGACGCCTTTGAAAAGGCCTACCGTTTTTTAACCAACGAAAGTGATACAAATACCCACTCTATAATTGGGTACGAACTGTCTAAAACTTTGTCGGAAAATGGAACAGTAAGCCGGGGCGTTTGCCAGGTAGATGCAGATGGTAACCTGGTTTCAATTGTTGAGAGAACCAAAATATATCTTGACGGAAACAGGATCGTTTATGAAGAAAATAGTAAAAAATTTGAAGTACCTAAAAATTCCAGTGTATCAATGAATTTTTGGTGTTTTGATCCTTCCGCTTTTGCTTTTATTGAAACATTGTTCAAAGATTTCCTTGTAAAACAGGCTTCCGACCCCAAGGCGGAATTTTTTATTCCTATCATCGGAGATGCTTTTATAAGCCAGGGAAAGGGCAACATTAAGGTAATACCTACGTCTGCACAATGGTTTGGTGTTACGTATAAAGAGGATGCTCCTGGTGTTAAAGCAAGCCTCGATAAGTTGGTTGAAAACGGTGAATATCCTGACAAATTATGGGATTAAGGTATGAACATTTGTTGCAGCTATTTACTCAAGAACCCCTGGTAAGTTATTCCCTGGCTACTCTTTCCCCTGTATTCCTGGCACTCCCTGTAATAAAAACTGTTTTCATAACCCAGGTTAAAGGATTTAATTCCAGACTGCTGCATAGGAATGCTTGAAATCCAATTGTCTAATTCTCCCAAAATTTAAAGTTCGCAAAAAAGGCCGCCTTGGTTAAGACGGCCTTTCCTTTTAAGAGATATCTTTTAATAAATTTTTACCATAAAAATATAGTCCTGTATTTTCTTAATCTGCTGAACTCTTTCAAGCCCCTTCATGGTGGAATTGGAAACTATTTTTAGATTTTGATAAGAAGTGTCGTGTCTCAAATCTTCCATAATACTGTATATATTTTTGGTCTTAACAGCAAATACCACACCTTCCGCTTGTACCTGGCGGGTACTTAAAATTCCTACCACTTCTCCATTTTTATTAATGACAGGTCCGCCGCTATTGCCGGGATTTGCTGCGACAGCAATCTGACAGGCAAGGGTGTCGCCGTTAAAACCGGTTTTGGCACTCATATATCCTTCCCCGTACACAATTTCATCGCGCGGATAACCCATAGTGAAAATTTCTTCTCCTAAATCAGCTCCGGATTTTTTAAATCCGTAAGGTAAAGAGGCCAGCGGTTTGAAATCAGCATCGTCAATTTTCAAAATTGCCAAATCTCTAACCTGGTCAATATGTACAATTATGGCTCTGAATTCTTGTCCCTTGCTATTTTGCACCACTACATTTTTATAATCGCCAATAACATGTGCATTGGTAACAAGGTATCCTTTAGCATCTACCATAAAGCTGGTACCCCCGGATTTTACATTAACATCTG